>CAQJOC010000010.1 GCA_948815685.1 uncultured Eubacteriales bacterium
TCGCATTAAAGTCACCGTTCTCTTCCTCACAATGGTGACTTTTTTGACAGTCTGTCTAATCACTCCTTTGTGATTAGTTTTCCCTACTCTTTTCATTTCTTGTCTGTTATTTTATGAGAACTCTCAAATTTAAAATTCACTTCTTAAAATAGAATAAATTGCCGAATCGCAGTGTTCACCATTATTTTTGAGTCCATATTGCCTTAAAATTCCCTCAAACTTCAGTCCGCACTTTAACATCACTTTTCCCGAAGCTGGATTTTCTGTTAAATGGCGTAGTTGGATACGATTAAAATTTACTTTTATGAATAAATATTTTATAACCGCACTTAGTGCTTCCGTCATAATCCCTCTGTTCCAGAGTCTTTTTGTAACAACATATCCGATTTCACATGTTGATCTGTTTTCTATTATTTTTATAACATCTATACCACCTATTACCTCACTTGTATCTTTCAGAGTAATACACCATCTGTAACAATTTGCATTTTTATATTCTTCCAACCATTTATCTAAAATTGTATAAGTATCATTAACATTCCTATGAGCCTGCCAAGAAAGATATTTTACATTTTCAGGATCTTTTGCCCAATTGTCAAACATCATTTGAGCGTCTTCTGTTTTAAACTTTCTTAATAAAAGTCTTTCTGTTTCTATATTTTGAGTCCCTATATGATATAGCATATTATAAAAACACTCCATAAAAAAAATTTTTGCTGTTTTTATATTATATATAAAATGTATTATTTCAGCAATTTTTCAACAAAATTTTTAAATGTTTTTTGCGTAAAAATCCTAAGAGGCAGATTTCTATACCATACTTTTAATCTCTCAATCTAATTGAACGATTTTCTTAAGCAAACTCAGCAGACTAAAGGCAATATCGCACAAAAGATGTCTATAAACTTTAAATAAGATTTGTAGGTATCTTTTGTGCGCGGTGTTCCCTTAAAATCATACAATAGACCCTCTCGCAAAATCAATTTAGCTTAACAATTATACGCTCTGAAAGTTCCATTTTTTGACCTGAAAGTTTGCAATTTTTTCGAAATTATTCTCATTTATGATTTCACCTTAAGCCCTTTTGAGATGACGCACCTTGATTTCGCAGGAGACCTATTATATAAAAATCTTTCAAGTAATATTTGTTTATCGTTTCGTTAATATATTCTCTTATTAAAATCTTCACATGGTTTAAATTTTAAAGACGTTTAATTTTTGAAACTATGCACCGGAGCCGGAATTCTTCCACTTCTATTTATAAATGTCTCACAGGAATGTTTATTTACCTCCATAATTGGTGCCTGTCCTAAAAGTCCGCCAAAATGAGCTGTGTCTCCTACTGATTTTCCATGTACAGGAATTATTCTTACGGCTGTTGTCTTTTGGTTAATCATACCTATTGCAGCTTCGTCTGCTATAATTCCGGATATTGTTGACGCAGGTATGTCCCCTGGTACGGCAATCATATCAAGTCCGACAGAGCAAACACATGTCATGGCCTCTAGTTTTTCTATATTAAGCGATCCTTCATTAACAGCTTCAATCATCCCTCTATCCTCACTCACCGGTATAAATGCACCGCTAAGTCCTCCAACATAAGATGCTGCCATAATCCCGCCTTTTTTTACTTGGTCATTTAAAATTGCTAAAGCTGCTGTTGTTCCGGGAGCTCCTACCATTTCCAAACCCATTTTTTCTAAAATTTCTGCTACACTGTCATTTTTTTGAGGAGTCGGTGCAAGCGAAAGGTCTACTATTCCAAACGGAATGTTCATACGCTTGGAAGCTTCCTTAGCTATCATTTGACCGACTCTGGTAATTTTAAAAGATGTCTTTTTTATAATTTCACAAATTTCTTCGAAATTTGTGTTTTCGTGATTTTCCAAAGCTGATTTTACCGTTCCCGGACCGCTTATGCCAACATTAATAACAGCATCGGGTTCTGTTACACCATGGAAAGCTCCTGCCATGAATGGATTATCATCAGGAGCATTACAAAATACAACAAGCTTTGCACAGCCTATGGAATCCCTTTCTTTCGTCTTATATGAAGTCTCTTTGATTATTTTTCCCATTAATTTTACTGCATCCATATTAAGTCCTGTTTTTGTAGAACCTACATTTACCGAACTACACACAAAATCTGTTTGTGCTAAAGCTTCGGGAATTGATAATATCAAATTTTCATCAGCTTTAGTCATACCCTTGCTCACAAGTGCTGAGTATCCACCTATGAAATCAATTCCTAAATCTTTGGCGGCTTTATCGAGAGTTTTTGCAATACTTATAAAGCCATCTGGATTATGACACGCCGAACCCCCAATAATCGATATGGGAGTTACGGAAATTCTTTTATTTACAATTGGTATTCCGTATTCTCTTTCAAGGGCCTTTCCTGTTTTTACCAAATCTTTAGCCGTATCAGTTACTTTTTTATAAATATTTTCGTTCAATTTCTTTAAATTGTTATCAATACAATCAAGTAAGTTCAAGCCAAGCGTGATTGTACGAATATCAAGGTTTTCATTAGCTATCATTTGGTTGGTCTCATTAATTTCATGAAAATTTATCATAACCTATTTCAAATCCTTTTATTTAATAATGATTCCAATTTGTGTTTTATCAACCGATATGTAACTGCCACAATATTATTTAAATCCGGTGCATATTTGTAAATATTTCTTCTTTTTGGATCTTTATTATAACTCCTATTTTTTTGCCTATCTGTTCTAAATTTATTGATATATCTTTAAAGTCACATGTAGTACTCTCTAAATCTACAATCATAATCATGTTAAAGTATTCGTCCAATATAGTTTGTGATATATCCAAAACATTTATATCAGAATCAGCCAAATAATTACAAATTGCTGCAATAATGCCTATTTTATCTTTTCCTAAAACTGTAATAATCGCTTTTTCCATCATAATCTTCTCCTCATCAACTTTAAAAGAAAATAAATTAATATAATTTTTTATTAGACTTCCCGCAAAATCAATTTGGCGTAAAAATTACACACTCTAAAGGCTCTCTTTTTACCTATCTGACATTGCTACTGAACGACACTTTGCGAGATTTGCCCTTCTCCATGAAAGCCTATTATAACAAGAACGTCTTTCACCTTTTTTATGTCTTCAAAAGGCTCTATAATCGCATAGTGAAAAAAGTTAACATTATCATAATTGATTCCTTTTACCTTACCTATTAATAGGTTTTTAGGATACATACCGCTAAGCCCAGTTGTCGTAATGATATTTCCCTCTTTTAAAGAATTTTGCGACGAGACTAACGTTAATCCGGTTAACCCTTGTTCGCAAAGTTCTGCATTTCCGGAAATAATACCCATATCTCCACTGACTGTATCAGCAGCCCCCAGCTTTGCGTCCGGCGAAAAAATAGTTTTTACTTTAGAAGATTTTTTTTCAGCTTTTGCAATATACCCTACAAATCCATTTTCCGTAATAACCGAATCACCATCTGAAATACCGGAGTCTGTTCCAAGATTGATTGTAAAACCATAAAAAAGTTCGCTGGGGTCTCTGCCTATAACAGATGCCGAAACAAAACTTAAATCATCTCTTTCCTGATTAAATCCAAAATATTTTTCGTATTTAATAATTTTTCTTTTTAAATCATAATAATCGGCTGTTACTTCACGAAGTTGTCTAATTTCCGCTTTAAGTTCTTCGTTTTCATTTTTTAATTCCTGTGAAGATTTAAAGTCATATACTATTCCATCCATACTCCTGTGCAATTCAAAAAAGGCATTCTGAACCGGAACAACCGTCATATTAACTATATTTGAAAAAAGATTTTCATTATAAGCAGATGTGTAAAGCAAAAAACCTGAGGCGAACAAAAAAACTCCTAAGATAATTTTAAAAGATGTACTCTTAAAAATGTGCCACAGGATTCCTTTCACCTTAATAACACCTCGTCAAGCTTTTATTCTTTAATTAAGCAGTTTTATATATTCAATATGTCAATGTCTTTTATAATATCCCTTTGGCATAGATAAATTAAGACATTTTCCCGTTCCGTCAGCTACGCAGTCGAGAGGCCGTTCGGCAATTTGTACAGGCATATGAGTTTCATCCGAAATAAGCTTATCTATTCCTCTAAGAAGTGCTCCTCCCCCTGTGAGCATTATGCCATGGTCGATTATATCCGCCGAAAGTTCGGGAGGTGTGCTTTCCAATGTTGTTTTGACAGCTTCAACTATATTTCCGAGAGGGTCCGAAAGCGCTTCTCGCACTTCTTCGGCTTTTATTAATACATTCTTAGGCAGCCCATCAATTAGGTCTCTTCCCTTTATTTCTATCCCTGCATCTTCTTCCCCCTCATATGGAACTGCGGAGCCTATCGAAATTTTTATGTTTTCCGCCGTTCTTTCGCCAACGAGAAGGTTATATTTACGTTTAATATAGGAAATTATTGATTCATCAAATTTGTCTCCGGCAACTCTCACGGAGCAAGCCGTAACTATGTCTCCCAAAGATATCACAGCAACTTCGGAAGTTCCTCCGCCTATATCGACAACCATGCTTCCTGTCGGCTCAGAAACCGGAAGTCCCGAACCAATAGCTGCTGCCATCGGTTCTTCAATAAGTTCCACAATTCCGGCTCCGGCTTGTTTTGCAGCGTCTTCCACTGCTCTTCTTTCTACTTCGGTAACTCCCGAAGGAATACATACAATAACTTTAGGCTTGCAGAAAAAACTATATTTTACTGTCTTTTTGATAAAATATTTCAGCATACTGGAAGTTATATCAAAATCCGCAATAACTCCATCCTTAAGAGGCCTAACCGCAACAATGGAACTGGGTGTTCTTCCAATCATTTCCTTTGCTTGAGCTCCGACAGCTAAAACCATATCATTTCTGACATCCACGGCTACAACCGATGGTTCCCTCGTAACTATTCCTTTTCCTTTGACAAATACCAATGTATTAGCTGTTCCCAAATCAATTCCTATATCTTTAGACAACATTTATTTCCCATCTCCTCAAAAGCTTTAATAGGTAGAATTATATCATAAACTTTATATTTATATCACCCCTTATTTTTTCTTATTCTATTTTAAAAATTCCGAATACAAGTAAATAAACTGAAAAACACAGAATTTCAAAATATAAGTTGACAAATTATTAATTAAAAGTTATAATATTGTTGAATTTGATTGATCGGTCGAATTAAATAGCTTAGATAATATAAATATGAAAGGAAAGAATGTTGTGAATATTAAAAAATCAAAATTTGCTTTATTAGGCAAATTGGCGGCAATAACTGTTTTAGGTACCGTATTACCGGCAGCTTTACCGTGTTTCAACATGGACACTATAAGTAAGGTTCATGCAGGAAAAGATGAAGAAGAATTTGAATTGAGTCAATGTTTGGTCTCAAGATTTTGTGAAGAGGAAGATCGCTGCTTTAGAACTAGTAACGGCATGGCATTGATAATTCCCGAGGGCTTTACTTCAATAGAAGAAGGTGCTTTTTCGGATTTGGACAAAAAAATAGATTATATAGTTTTCCCTAACTCTTTAAAAAAATTAAGTGAGAATGCATTTAGAAATGGTATCAGTGAAAACGATAGCAGTGAAAAAATAATCGTCTTTATCTCGCCAGAATGCGAATGCACCGGAAATTTTCCTATGGAAGTTTCTATAATAGTTAGAAAGCCGCCTTCCGAAGAATTTGGCATCAATGGAGAATTGGATAGTGAAGCGGTTGGCATCCTTAGCCTGATACCCAAATACGCACCGAATGGGGCAAACGGTCTTCTCGAAATTCCAACTTTTTTCAATAGTATAGAACACGGAGCTACTGTGACTGAGATTTGCACTACTCCAGCGGGACTCCCTAGAAAAGACGTTCCTAGAAGTTTCATCAATAAAACTGTTGAATTCCCGGAAGGTACGGTACCTTGGAAAAAATGTGTCCTTCTAAAGTTGAAAATGATGAAGTTTTGAAAACAGATGTTGAGCGTGTCGTGATTCCTTCAACTTGTAAAAATATATGGCCATCCGTCTTTTTAAATTGTACCAATCTTAAAGAAATTGTATTCAAGGGTGATGATGTAATACTTCCATCGGGTCCGGTTCCATTTGTACATGGCTCAGGCATTTGGTAATTGTTGTCATTTAACTGAAGATAATCGCCCTACGTTTCCCAAACATATTACTTGCGGAGATGATGTTTTTATCGGAAGTTGCGGTTGTCCTCATCCGAGATTTGAAGGTGTTTCCCCCCGTAACTGTTTTATGTTTAATTTCCCGGATCCGTTTTTTAATTTTCCGCCACCACCGCCTCACTTTTAAATTTTATGTAAAACCAGGCCCCTTTTGGGGCTTTGTTTTATATGGTTAACCACGCGGTACCCGCGTGGTTCTGAGCTTAAGCGATGAAGAAAAAAACTAATGTGCTAAACTGAAAGTAGACCTGGTAGTTTATAGGAATAGCATATTAGGAAGAATTAAGATACAAGAACAAAATAATCCTATGAACAGTTTAGCACATACAAAGTGGAACTGTAAAGGAAACACTGCATAATACACATCAATAATCTCTAAAACATAAAAAGAAAGAGTCAGATAAAAAATCGCCTCACTTTTTACCATAATGATGCTATATGGCAAACCAAAGTAAGCTGACATAGGTCTTCCGGTAGCTAAATAAAGATTTTCCAAAACAAACATTATGTTTAAGGAAACACCTCACAAAAATTATATAGCGATAATTCATCGTTAAATTTTTAAATAAATCATATAAATATTAATTAATTTCTTAAATTTTTATTGTTATATAACAAAAAATATACCTACAAATCTTATTTAAAGTTTATAAATATGTTTTGTGCGGCGTTTCCTTAAATATATTTGTACTATAAAATGTATTTGGCCAAAAAAGAGACGATTAAATTCTTAAATTTTTATACAATTTATATTATTAATTTTTGTGATAAATTAAGTTAGGGTCTTAAAATTTTCGTGTAAACACGTTGTAAATTTAAATTGAGTATCATAAATATACAGAAAAGCAACTATTTTGTATAATAAAAAAGTTAAAGAGTTTAGTCTATACAATACAGATGCCTTTAAATATGGTAATCTAACTTAAAAAATGTAGGATTAGAATTTTATTGTAAAACAGTATGCGCGATATTATTAGGTTTATCGCCGGGTAACTTAAAAACTAAACCAATATTTCGCAAAAAAGATTACAAACGTCCCTCGGTTTTTTACCCGATACCGTTTAGGGAAATCCCAAAGAAGGAATCGCAATCCCTCTTTTAATTTTTTAGACATTTTGGCCTTTCTTTTCTGTCGACACTTAAAAATGAACAAAGAGAATAATAAGTAGCAAATAAGGTAAAGGAAAGGTATTTTTGTTTTTTAGAAATTTACACTTTTAAGGTTTCACTATAATTTAAAAAATATAAATTTTTCTCTCTATATTATTTAGCTTTATTGCTATTTTTGTTCTATAAAAAAACAAAAAATATCTTTAAGAAAAAGTAAGGTGATAATTTTGATTTATTTTAAATTTTTCCTAAGCCTCTGGAGTACTATCAAAAGCTAGATTCGTCTTATTACTTGCTCTATTCTAGGGATATTTTTCTATAAGTGAGGTATAAAAATGAATATATTTGAATTGTCAGTAATTATTGTACTAATGGGAACAACTATTGTTTTTGCAATACTTTTCTTTCTTAATATGCTTACACTTTATTACGTAAAAATTATTAATTTCATTAAGTTTTTGAAAAAATCATTAAAACATGAAATGCATTATTTTTTTAAAAATTTTAAATCAACTGATTTATCAAAAAAATGTGAAGATATGCCAGAAAAAAATTTAAAAAAGACTTCTAAATTTTTTGAAGATAACTCCTTTAAGGAATCCGAAGAAGAATTAATTGCCATTATTAGTGCAGCTGTATATAATACACTTGAATCTTCTAAAATTTCCAAATATAAAATAAAAAGTATAACTCCTTTAAATAATGACTATTCGTTATGGAAATTTGCGGGATTACTTGAAAATACAAATTCAATACAACAATTTTAATCTAGGAGAGTGGTATAAATTTGAGGATATTTTTTGAATTTTTCAAATCATTGAATAATTTTATTTTATCTTCTTCTATTTTTAATTTACCTTGGCAAAACTATTTAATGATTTTAATTTCTGGAATCTTAATTTATTTGGCAATATGGAAAAAATTTGAGCCTCTGCTTTTACTTCCTATATCTTTTGGTATGCTAATTGTAAATATTTATCCTGAGATAATGTCTCCTCCTAATGTTGATTTTGTTCCTGTTTGGGAATATATATCTAAAAACAGTTCTGTTCCCAATTGTCCTGTTGTCACAATTCTTGGACAAAAATTTTATCAAATTTCTCAAAACGGAGGCCTTATTTATTATCTGTATCAGGGTGTTAAGTTAGGAATATACCCTCCTTTAATATTCCTTGGTATAGGAGCTATGACAGACTTTGCTCCTCTCATTGCCAATCCTAAAAGTTTTCTTCTTGGAGCTGCTGCTCAAATTGGAATTTTTTTAACATTTTTAGGGGCAGTTATTTTAGGATTTACTCCAAATCAAGCTGGTGCGATATCAATAATAGGTGGAGCCGATGGTCCAACCGCTATATTTGTCACATCCAAACTTTCTCCGGAACTTCTTGGACCTATTGCCGTAGCCGCATACTCATATATGGCATTAATTCCTATAATTCAGCCACCGATTATGAGGCTGTTGACAACAAAAACAGAAAGGTCAGTAAAAATGGAACAATTAAGGCCTGTATCTAGAACCGAAAAAATACTTTTCCCTGTTGTTGTTACAGTATTTGTTGCCTTGATTCTTCCAGATGCGGCTGCACTGGTTGGCATGCTTATGTTTGGAAATATATTAAGGGAAAGCGGATTGACTCAAAGGCTTTCGAAAACAGCCCAAAACGAACTTCTTAATATAATTACAATTTTGCTTGGTTTATCAGTAGGTGCCACAGCATCAGGGACAACATTTCTTAGTATAAAGACTTTATCTATTATTGCATTAGGTTTAATTGCATTTTGCTTCGGGACTGCCGGAGGCGTTTTATTTGGTAAATTAATGTATAAAATTTCAGGCGGAAAAGTGAACCCGTTAATAGGTGCGGCGGGAGTCTCTGCAGTTCCGATGTCAGCACGTATTGTACAAAAGGTTGGACAGAAAGAAAATCCTGAAAACTTTTTATTAATGCATGCTATGGGACCTAATGTTTCCGGAGTAATTGGTTCTGCTGTTGCGGCTGGAATTCTTATAAATATTTTAGGATAAAACTTACATTTTAATATAAAAATTTAGATAATAATTTAGTATTTGTCTACACGAAAAACTTTAAAATAATTTGTTGTATATTTGAGCTTATAAAATGGCGTCTTATTGAAAATAATATTAATTAAAATTTTATTAGATTTATATATTATAATTTTTCATATAAAAGTTAGAAATGTTATTATTAAAAATCTTATGAAAACAGTTTATAATCGATATTGTTGAATAATTTTAAAAATAGATTCCCTGCAAAATCAATTTATTTTAACCGCTAAACGTTTTAAATATTCCCTTTTTTGAATTAACAGCTTGCAATTTTTTCAAAATTATACTCATTTATGATTTCACAGAAAGTTTAATATAAGTTTAAGAAAATATGAAATTTTTTATTCTATTTATTTTTTTATTTAATCTCCCAAATTTCATTTCCTAGACATAAAAATTTTCGCCTAATTATAGTGTTTATTCTTTACCTGGCAAAAATATTTATCTAATTATAATTTTTAATTGTTTTGCGATATTAATGAAAGGAAGAAAAAGAAATTGAAAATACTTTTACATACTTGTTGTGCACCATGTTCCGTAAAATGCGTTGAAGTTTTGAAAGAAAGGGAATTTGATATCACAGCTTTTTGGTATAATCCTAATATTCATCCATGGACAGAATATCAAAATCGAAAAAATGCACTAACAGAATACTGTGGTGAGAATAATATTAACGTTTTAACTAAAGATGAATATGGATTACGAAAGTTTATTTGTGATATTTATCCTAATTTTGAATCCGATAGGTGTAAATTTTGTTATGAAAAACGCATTGAGGAGACCGCTAAGCGTGCCCATGAAGGAGGGTACGAAAATTTTTCAACTACTCTTTTGATAAGTCCCTATCAAAAGCACGAGCTAATCCGTGAGATAGGTTCAGAGATGGCAAAGAAATACGGAATTAATTTTACATATATAGACTTTCGCCCCTATTTTAGGGAAGGTCAGCGTTTAGCAAGAAATATGGGACTATATATGCAGAAATATTGCGGATGTATTTTCAGTGAAGAAGAAAGGTATATTTCACAGAAAAGTAGATCAAAAAAATAAAGATCCACTGGATATGCCGATGGTTTTACAGGTGCGCCTAAAAGGCTATAATATTAGCAATGCCTCAAGGCATATGAACGGACTCACACTTGTAAAAGGTTTGTTAATCGCCATACGTAAACAGTACATTTTATTCTCTTTTAATATCAGCTGATCTGACATTTTGCTCCTATTTTATTTGATTCCGGATATGCTCCTCTATATTTTTGCCTTTTTCTCAACTGTATCTACATATAATGTCATCCGCTTTAACAAAAGCTTCTGTTTTCATATCTATATTTCAAATTTTCATGCCTTTCGTGTATTAATAGGCTGCTCTTTATTTTTAAAAATCTTATTAGGGCTTGTCTGAAAAATAAAAAATGGCTAAAGTAGCATAAATTAATAGGAACAAAATAATAATAAAGAAATCGCTTAGCTAAAAATTTATTATATTTTTTATAAAATTGTAAAAACATATACTATTCTTCTTTTAGAGTATGTTTAAAATCCTCTGAGTAGTGGTGAAGTAAAAACAATCAAGGGCATTTGAAGTGAAAAGCGAAATTTTTTTGCAGTTTTTTAAAAACGAAGGTTTTCTCCGAGATAGACAATGTATGCTCAATAAGCCAGCATTCAGGCCATACACAAAATTTATGAAGCCAGTTTTTCATTACTACTTAAACGGTTGTACTATGAATTTCTTCTATTGCATCAGAAAATTTATCACAAAAATATTCTTTTTTGTTCCAGAGCAGGTCTATTATATGCACAGCCATCAGCACTCCTCTGTAATATCCCTTAAATGTTCACTATAATTTATTACTTTTTATAGTAAAACTTTACAGAAAACGTCTCACAAAAATTATATAGGGACAATGCCTCATTAAAATTTTAAACATATTGTATAATAGATTTATATAAATATTTATTAATTACTAGAAATTTTATTATTATATAATTTAACTTTTATCTCAATCTGTTCGTTTTAAGGTTTGTTGTCTAATGATCCAGCATATACATAACCGTTTCACGCAGCCACCTGGGCCAAGAGTCGACTGAATCCGAAGATTAAGAGCCCCCGCCGAGGGCCTTGCCTCTATCAGACGGATTACGTCGTATTTTACCAGCTCCAGGTGGACTCGCAGTAACAGCACTTTCCTTATTGACGGACTGTTTTTTCAAAGGGTTAGGTCCATTTTGCGATGGATGTATAGTTACATTTGAATCCGGCCACCCCGAATTATTATAGGATGAAGAAGCACCCGAATCGCGATCAGAACGGGCAACCGGCGGCCGAAAAGAACCACCTGACGGATGTCCCACAGTAGGAGGCTGATATCCATATTGGGATTGCATGGCCATATATTGATTCTGCGCATTTAAATTAAAATATGATGAAGATGCCATCGAAGCGGAGCCAATATAGTTATTAGAAGGATATCGATACTCATATTGGGATTGCATGGTCATAGTAAAATCTTGTGCATTTAAATTAGAATATGATGAAGATGCCATCGGAGTGGGACCAATATGGTTATTAGAAGGATATAGAGACCCATTTCGGGATTGTGCAGGTATATTTGGATTTAACTTATCCGAATTATAAGACGGTGAATGCCCGGTTTCCCTATTCTGGGACGCATTAGAATTGTTTGCCACAATTTTAGTCACAGATCTGCCTGATGATTCATCATTTGGTCGCTGTATACTGTTTACTTTTTTAAGCTCTTTTGGGGCATTACTACTAGCCTGATCGATGTTTTTTATTATCAATCTGCACATCCCCTCAGCAATAATTTTTTTATTTTCATTCATCTCTTTCACAAATTCACTCAACTGTTTGTCTTTCTCACTCAAGTTTTTGTTATTTTTTTCTTTGCTTTCCAACTTTTTTCTATGTTTTAAATATCCACCCCAATCTCCTTTTTCTTTATTTAAAAAATCATTTAAATCTTTTTTATCTGCAGGGTCATCAATTGTATTATTTTTAATAATATTGGGATATTTGCTTATTAATTTCTTATATTTATTTATACTCTTTTTACACACCCCCGAAAAGAACCCTACATTAAGGTCAACCCCTGATCCCATAAGAGAGTCATTTCCTTTATAAATTTTCTCAAGATCATTTGAATTAACAGGTACAAACCTGTCGGTCTTATTAGTAAACTTTGTAAACATTTCATTACATTTACAAACGTCATTAAATTTTTTTATTTTTGACTTTTTATCGAGCATATTACCACTCCTTTTTTTATTTAAATTTTTACATATAAAAGATTAAACTAGCCTATAATTTATATATTATAGCTAAAATTTTTATAAAAATCAAGAGAAATTATCAAACTTTATATCAATGATTAAAAGTTTTTTGTTTAAAAATAGATAAAATAAAACCCTTAAAAGAAGAAAATATATTTAAGAGGTAAAAAGTTTACTAAAATTTAACGATATTATTAAATATATATGTATAATAAAACCTCTGGCCAAATTAATTTAATAAAATTGATATTTTTTACAGTTTAAAATAAAACAGATAAAAGAAAAATTGCCTAAAAATCGAAAAAAGCCTTAAAAATATTATAATATTTTATACATGCACAAAAAATGAAATTGAGCAAATTTTTAATACCAATTTTAAACATTATATGCATAAATTTTATCTACTAGAGTTTTGTTTTTGATATTTTTCAAATAAATGATTTTCTAAAACTCTATAAAAATTTATTGACAAATATAATCTAAATAAAATACTATAATTTATTGTGAAATGTGCGTTTATTTATAAGGTTAGAGGGGATTGTAAAATGGAATCAGGAGAAATATTAGAGAAATTAAAACCGATACTTACAGAGGGCCTTGGGATAGACGAGTCCAAGATTGTCCCGGATGCAAAATTAGTCGAAGACTTAGGCGCTGATTCTTTAGACGTTGTTGACTTAATCGCAGCGGCTCAAGATGAATTTGAAATTGAGATAAAAGATGAAGATATTGAGGAAATAAAAACAATAGAAGATATAATTTTATGCATTTCTCGTTTAGTTGAAAGTAATGAATAAAAAATGAGTAAAACCGGAAAAATTTAAATATAAGAAACAATAAATAAAATGGCCTTGAGGATAATGATTTATATATAAAATTGCAAGAATTTATAATTTTTTAATAATTAATTTTTAAATATTAATCTTTTAAAGTTAATTTGTCAGTAGGTTTAGTTCCGATTTCTCTAAATTCTTTGCATTTTATTATGTTATTTTCCTTTGGTCTAATTTTATGCGCTTGACATTGTTTTATATATATGCTATTATAAAGGTATAAAATTTATTTTAAATCGAGATGATTTTAATGACAACTCTTAAAATGATATTTATATCTTTTATAGTTAGTACTTGTTGCTGTGTAGCTGCCTGTTTCTGTCAACCATTGATACAAGAAAAATTTTTCAATAATAAATCTTTGGTAAATAAATAATTTTATTTGCTTTTGGGAAGTATGATATATGAAAAACTATATAAAAAAATTTTTAGCTGGTTTGTTGTTAGTAGTTATTGGTTTAAATGGAGTTTCTGCTTATAATAAAGTTGTAAAAAATATAATAATAGGTGTGGCAGGTACTTTAGCCGGAGGATGTGCAATTGGGGGTACTGCTGTATTAATTCATAAAAGCCGGACGGAAAAAGTGAATAGCGATAATAGGGAGCATAGTAATCATAGTGTTTCAGTTAAAGATTGGAAACAAGCTGCCCAAAAGTGGATGAATATATATCAGAAATCTGAAATTAATTCTCCGGAAAGATTTGAAGCTTTGGCCGAATACAATCGCTGTATGACCTATATTAACAGAGAAAACTGCGATGAAGCTGTTAAAAATTATCGAAGGGCTTCCAAACTGTATTGGCAGTGTGCACAAAAAGCAGGAGATAAATCTAGCTATGAATATCAAATTAATGCAGCAAAATCTGCTGAATTAAAAGCTAAAGCAGGAGAACTTTACTATGGATATGGGGAATGTAGGTACAATCCTGGAATGGGAAAACATTGTTGTATGTCTCGATGGGGTCCATGTAGAACCCAAGGATATAAACTAATATGGAATGATTTAATTGGGAAAAAACCCTCATATGATGCATATGCAAAGGCAAAACAGCTTGAAGCTTATGCACGTTTGGCAGATGATGGTTATAGTGACTGGTGGATATTTGGAGACCATCCGGAAATCAAAAAAGAACTATATAGCAAAACTGGCAAGAAACTTTGGATAGAAGCTGCAGAGGCGTGGGAGAATGTAAAAACTGATGCGGCCCTGTTGGAAAGTTTTCCGTCAGCACCCGCTAGGAAAGCCTTTATAGCTTTCGCACATGCAAATAAATTAGAATGTAGATTTAAAGCCGGTTTAGTGACAGCTAAAGAAGTAGCGGACAGTTGGAACAATGTATATGAGAAAGATAAACAATGTCATAGTTCTTGGCATGAAGCATTTGCAGAAGAAGCTAAGGCAAAAAAAGATGAATATCTTATGAAGTCTAAAAAGTAGTGATAAAATTTTAGAAATATCATAAATTCTGATGTGAATTATGGGGGCAGTGTATGGAAAATGGACAACTAGAATACAGGATTTTATAAATTTTTCGTGTAGAACTAGTTTAAATTAAAGATAGATATATTCATTTTCCATATGTTATATCGTTAGGACTGGTAATAAAAAGCATCTAATGGACATTAATTTTTGATTTTTTCCATTTTTAGGACACTCCCCTGATTCAATTTTGTGTTGACATGAAAATTGTTTTGTGTTAGCCTTTAATGTATTGCATGGACGTTTAGCTCAGTTGGTAGAGCATTCGCTTGACGTGCGAAGGGTCAGCGGTTCAAGTCCGTTAACGTCCACCAGTTTGTTTTACGGGAGAATAATATGAAAGTTTGCATTGTTACGTTTGGGTGCAAGGTTAATCAGTATGATTCGGAAGCCGTATTAGAGATGTTGACAGAAGAAGGATATATTAAAGTTAATACTATTTTTGAAGCTGATATTGTTATATTTAATTCATGTGCAGTGACGGCTGAAAGCGTAAAAAAATTAAAAAAATCGCTAAATTCTGTAAGAAAGAATAACAAAAATGCAATAGTTGTACTTATGGGATGTGTTCCACAGGCTTTTCCTGAGTTTAGAGATAGTTTTAAAAATGTTGATATTTTTATAGGTAATTCAAATAAAAATAAAATAGGCGAAATGCTAAAAAATTTTATCGAACAACGCAAAAGAATTGTTTGTGTAGAACCCTTTGGTTCCGTTTCCGAAAATTTTTTTGTGTCTAAGTTTTCAGATAGAACAAGGGCTTTTTTAAAAATAGAAGATGGCTGTAATAGATTTTGTAGTTATTGTATCATACCATATGCAAGAGGAAAAATACGTTCTAAGCCTATAAACGAGATTATATCTGAAGTATATACTTTAGCCAAAAACGGATATAAAGAGATAACTTTTGTGGGGATAAATTTATCTTCTTATGGGATAGACATCGGAACAAATCTTGACGAAATACTCAAAATGGTTGCCTTAGTTCCGGGGATAGAACGTATTCGCTTAGGCTCACTTGAACCAGATTTAGTAACGGAAGAGTTTCTTATAAAGTTATCTGAAAATCCTAAATTTTGTCCACAATTTCACCTTTCGCTTCAAAGTGGTTCAAATAAAATACTGAAGTCTATGCACCGTCTTTACACTAAAGAAGATTATATAAACATTACAAAAAAAATTGCTATGTTGTTTAAAAATTCTACAATCACTACAGATTTAATAGTTGGATTTCCCGGAGAGTCTGAAGAAGATTTTAATGACTCAATAGAGATGATAAAAAAGATTGGGTTTTTAAAAGTACATGTTTTTCCATATTCAGCTCGAAGTGGGACATTAGCTGCAGGTATGCCAAATCAAATTCCAAAAAATGTAAAACTTTTGCGAGTGAAAAAAGCAATAGCTGAAGCAGAGCGGCAAAAAGGAATTATTTTGAATAACTTTATAGGAAAGAGACTTTCGGTGTTATATGAAAACACTAAACAAGGAAAGTGGTATGAAGGATACACGTCTAATTATAGTCAAAGCAGTTAGTGATACTGACATCAGAGGAAAAATTATTGATACGTACATAGAATCTTGTGAAAAAAATTATTGTATAGGGAAGTTAAATTAGTATATATCTTTCCTTTACCTTTATAAATGCAGTAAAGTCGGGGATAAAAAACGTAAGTACAAAAGTGTGCTTACAACTTATATCTGTAAAATAATTTGAGATATTTTTCTTGCTTGTTTTTAAAATATCCCTCTATATCAAATTCATGATATTTATTATAGCTATATAAGGTAACTATATACAGCTATAATTTTTACAAAAAGGACTTTTTGAAAAATTAAAAATATGTTATATATCAATAGCTAAATATTAATCTGTAAGAATTGGAAAACGAATTTGATTAAAATAAAAATTATCCCGATATGTATGATTTATGTTGATTTTAAAAAAAAAATTGATGTAGGTCTAATTATTTTTTATATTAATTTATATTTTGACAATGTGTCATTTTTGCAACCAGTCATTTTAATAAAAAAGTATAAAATTACCTATATTGTCATAATATATAATTATAAAATGAGGGATTTTATATGCCAAAACCAAGAAGTGTAACAGGCGAAAAAAATTTAATATCAAAAAAACTTAGGATATTGCGAGCACAGCACGGATATTCGCAAAGGTGCCTTGCAAGCAAACTCCAACTAATTGGTTTAGATATGGATAAAAATGTAATAACACGGATAGAAACTAATAAAAGGTATGTTACAGATATTGAAATTAAAGCTATATCCGAAATTTTTAAGGTATCTTATAAGTATTTATTAGATAATGAATAAAAAATTATAATATTTAATTAATAAAATAGAACAATATAATGTAAAGGAAAAGAGTTAAGGCTAAATATTTTTAATATATTTGTGTGGGCGGAAATATTTAATAATATCACCTTTTCTAAGACTCATATGCAATGCATTTATAACAAAAAGTAAGACCCATTTCTTATTAATTATATTCATGATAATTTAACGAGGTTCTGTTGAAAAACCAAATGTGGTTTTCTAAAATTTTGTTTGTTGGGAAAGACATTTTTAAAGCATTAATATATAAAGAATTTTTTTAAAGAAATGTGCACCCGCGCCTTACATCTTTCTCTTACTAATGGAGTGAGACTAAACCTATTGCATACAACTTCTCTTCCATATCGGACAGATATAACTTGCAAAAATTGGATTATAATAGAAGTATAAATTTTAATATATAATATACCCGTCTTAAAATAGCAATTCATAGTTATAAATGGCGGAAATTAAAGAGATTGTTAAAAAGAGTTACTAAATATTTTGCTTCTGGTAGTTTCTTTATTCTTTCTTTATTTTCCATTTTATTATTTTATCATATCTTTTCGTTTTAGGACAGGTCTAATTTAGACCGGGACTACATTATAAAATGTCATGTTATTAAAGCAATTTATATTCAACTAATTTTTATATTATTATAACAAAAAATACGTGCTTTTTGCTTATTTAACACGTATTTTTACTTTTATATTGCGTTTATTTGTTGCCGCCTCAATGTAATTATTTAATTTTTTCTTCTGGCTATAAGTAAAAGCCTGAGAAGTGAGAGTATTGATGTAAAAGCTGCTGCTACATATGTAAAGGCGGCAGCTTTAAGCACTTTTTTTACTCCGTAAAGTTCTTCATTATTTAAAATTCCAAGATTTTCAAGCGACTTCACAGCACGTCTGCTTGCATCAAACTCTACCGGAAGAGTAACAAGTTCAAATAAAACTGCCATACTAAAGAGAAAAATTCCTAAATTCACCATAAAGCTGTATTGTATCGGCAATAAAAGTCCTATAAATACTAAAGGAATAGATATTCCCGAACCAAATTGAGCTATCGGAACCAAAGCCTGCCTTATTTTTATCGGAGTATAACCTTTAGTATGCTGAACCGCATGTCCTGCCTCATGTGCGGCAACTCCGACAGCTGAAATCGAAGTATTTGAATAAACCGCATCTGAAAGACTTATAGTATTGTCTCTCGGGTCAAAATGGTCGCTAAGTCTTCCCCTAATTTTCCCAATATGAATATCGGATACATTATTTCCGGAAAGCACTGTTTCTGCGGCTTCAGCCCCGGTTATCCCTCTTTCACAGCGAATTTTTGAATATTTATTAAAAGTACTTTGTACCTTAAAATGAGCATACATCGAAATTCCCATTGTGAGTAGCATATACAAAAAGTAGTTATAATCATAATAATAAAATCCGTACATCAATTCATTCCTCCTAAAATTATTTCCTTTTTAATTTTTAGCCCTCTTATAAAATCATCAGAACTCATTCTTTTTTTCCCTTCTATTTGTACTTCTTTAAATTCTATCAAAGATTCTTTCCCACAGCACACAATAAATGGTGATAAACTAAGAACTTCACCGGGTTTTCCTGTTACGTTTTTATGAATTTCCGGAATTTCCGATTTATAAATTTTTAAATTTTTCCCTTCAATTTCAGTATACGCTATCGGCCAAGGGTTTAATCCTCTTATTAAGTTATGGATTTCTTTGGAAGTTTTTTTGAAGTCTATTTTGGCAATGGATTTGTCAAGTATCGGAGCATAAGTAGCTTCTTTGTCTTGCTTAACAGGTGTTAAAGAATTAAGTTCCAAATGGTTTATTGTTTTTATTAAAAGTTTAGCTCCCACTTGTGCCATTTTTTCGAAAAGTTCACCGGAAGTCTCATTTTTTTCTATTTTTACGGTCTCTTGAAGCAAAATATCCCCCGTATCAAGCCCTTCGTCCATTAGCATCGTTGTAATTCCCGTTTCTTTGTCTCCGTTTATTACACTCCATTGTATAGGTGCAGCTCCTCGATATTTCGGTAAAAGTGAAGCATGTACATTTATACAACCCATTTTAGCACATTCAAGGATTTTCTTCGGCAATATTTTACCATATGCGGCAACAACTATCAAATCCGGATTCAAATTTTTAATTATTCTCTCGGTTTCTTCGGTTTTTAAACTTTTCGGCTGGTAAACCTTTGTTCCATTTTCTTGTGCGGTAATTTTTGTTTTAGGCGGTGTTAATATTCGATGTCTTCCCACGGGCTTATCAGGTTGAGAAAATACAGCACATATATCATATCCTCCTTTGATTAATTCTTTAAGAGACACATCTGCGAAATCAGGTGTTCCCATAAATATAATTTTCAACACAAATCACATCCTCAGATTTTTCACAAAATTTATATGTAATTATAATAATTAATAAAATGGAATTTTAAAATATTTTCTATAAGTTTAAGGCAACACCATATAAAGAGTGTCTTACACCTTTGCGGTACATCTGCGGATACCATTTCCCACCATATGGTACAAAAATTTTTTGAGATACAAAAGTATTTTTTAAAACTTTTTGTGCAATTGAGTGAAAAATTTACCTCTCATCTGGTACCACAACCTTCATGCGGTGTTGCCTTAAATTATTGTCTTTAAGCAAACTTTCTCCACTCATTTCTATTGGTTTTTTAATATTCATTATTTCTAAAATAGTAGGTGCGATGTCTGCTAATTTGCCTTTTGATTTCAGATTACATTTATAATTCATTACACAAAACGGAACAGAATTACTGGTATGAGCTGAATCTGTCATTTTTTCCGCATTCCCATGGTCTGCGGTAATTATTCCAACATATTTAAATTTTTTTATCGCACTTATTAATTTACCTACACACTCATCTACAGTTTCTACAGCACATATCGTGGCTTTCATTATTCCGGTATGTCCTACCATGTCACAGTTTGCATAATTAAGTATAATTAATTCAGGTTGATCTTTTTCCATTTTTTCAATTACTTTGTCAGTAATTTCATATGCACTCATTTCAGGTTTTAAATCATAAGTTGCAACATTAGGCGACGGAATAAGAATTCTTTCTTCTCCGTTAAAGGGGTTTTCGTTACCTCCGTTAAAAAAAAACGTTACGTGTGCATATTTTTCGGTTTCGGCAATTCTCAGTTGATTAAATCCCTTATTGGAAATACACTCTCCCAAAGTATTTTTTATTTCTTCGGGCTTAAATGCAATCTGAGTTCCTTTTATTGAGCGGTCGTATTGAGTAAAACATAAATATTTTTTTGGATAAACTCTCCTACATTTAAAAATATTTTTTAAATTTTCATTTTCCATATCACAGAAGGCTTTTGTTATTTGTCTTGCCCTATCAGGTCTGAAATTAAAACATATAAATGAATCATTGTTATTTATCCCTTTATATCCTTCTCGGACTCCGGGGATAATAAATTCATCGGTTAATTTATCGTTATATGAATTTTTAACGAAACTTTTAGGATCCGAAAAAATTTTTCCCTTCGCATTTGCCATTGCGTTATAGGCCTTTAAAATTCTTTCCCAACGGTTATCTCTGTCCATAGAATAATAACGACCGCAAATTGTCTCTATTTTTCCTATTTTCAAATTATTGAGTTCTTTTTCACAATCTTTTATATAATTAACACCCGAATAAGGTGAGACATCTCTCCCATCCAGCCAAATATGTATTCCGACTTCACTTAAACCCAAATTTTTTGCCATTTTTAAAAGGGCATATAAATGTGAAATATGGCTGTGAACTCCGCCATCCGAAAGAAGTCCCCCAATATGAAGACGTCCGTTTGATAATTTTGTATGTTCCATTATATCTATTATTTCAGAATTTTTAAAAAAGCTTTCATCTTTTATACATCTTGAAATTCTAGTAAGTTCTTGATAAATAATTCTTCCGGCTCCGATATTTGTATGACCCACTTCCGAATTTCCCATTTGACCTTCGGGCAATCCGACATCTTGTCCCGATGCAGATAAAAAAGTTAAAGGATTTTCACTGAAAATTTTGTCTAAATTAGGGGTAGATGCCTTGGATATAGCATTGCTTTCTGTTTTATCTCCTATTCCAAAACCATCCATTATAATAAGTATCAATGGATTTTTTACTTTACTCATTTTTATTATACCCCCTGCAAAATTATCTTTAAAAGGTTAACATTTTTTCGAAATATCATTATTTTAAATCTAATTATCTAAAAAAATTTCACCTTTTTATCTTTTCACT
>CAQJOC010000011.1 GCA_948815685.1 uncultured Eubacteriales bacterium
TTCACTGTAACACCGCACAAAGGGCGACTCACGCCTTTATGGCATATCTGCGAATATATTTTTTACCATATTTTATTCAATAAAAATTTCAGATAAATCCGTATAAATTCTATCTATAATCTCTCTAAAAACAGGTCCGCAGCTTTCTCCCCCACCAATTCCATCTTCAGCTAGAACGACAATCGAATATTTAGGATTTTCGACCGGAAAAAAACCTGCATACCAAGCTTGTATTATTTCATTTCCCTCTGCGTTTTTCATACCTGTTTGGGCTGTTGATGTTTTCGCTGCGGCATTTGTTTTTTCGGGCTTTCCCTTTCCACTTGTTCCATATTCCACTGATGCCGACATATATCTTTTTAGTTTTTCGGCAGTTTTTTCAGAAATAATTTTCTCTGGACTCTTATTTTCGTTTTTTATCGTTTCCATTTTTTCATCTGCAAGTCCATATATAAGACTGGGTTCGCTGTACAGTCCTTTCGATGCAATAGCATTAATCATCCCTGATACTTGTAAAGGAGTAACTGTCAGTTTGCCTTGACCAAATGAAAAATTTGCGAGAATTCCTATTTTATTAAGGCTTTCTTCTGATGGTAAAATACCTTTAGAGCATGATATGCCGGGGGCAAGCTCAATATTTTCACCAAATCTGAATTTTTTAGCCATTGATAAAAGTTGAGTTGCTCCAATTTTTTTTGCAAGTTCAATAAAATAACCATTACATGAATATGCAAGAGCTTTCTCCATATCTTCCATACCATGAGGTTTTCCCGCAAAACATCTAAATTTATTTTCATCGGTTTCATTAAAACCTTTGCATTCATATTGAAAATTTTCACTTATCCCATTTTCAAGAGCTGCAGCAGCAGTTACAAGCTTGAATATAGAACCAAAACTATAAGGCATTAATGCACGATTTATCAAAGGAGAATTTTCATCATTTAAATATTTTGCTACGGCTTGTGGCATAAATCCCGGGAAACTTGCCATTGCTCGTATTTCACAACCCGGAACTTCAGTAATTATTACTGCACCTTTTGAAATATATTTATTTGCAATTTCTTCAGTTAACTCTTGCAGTCTTTGGTCAATATTTAGAATTACTCCTTTTGTTAAAAGGTAAGATTTGTCGTCTGCAAAACTGTCACCACCGGAAAGAAGATGGTTTGATGCGTCGACACTATATCTTACGCTGATATCTCTGTTTCCACAGTCTAAGTAATCATCATATGCTTTTTCTATTCCGAATACCCCTTTATTTTCATTTGAAAGATATCCGATTATATGTGTGGCAAGAACTATATTAGAATATCTTATGGGTACCTCAAAAGTTTTTACACCGGAACAATTTATAGTTTTATTTACCTCTATTGAAAAAGGTTCGGGAAGCGATAATTTTTTCCATAATTCAGGAATTTTATCCTCTTCAACGGATTTTGAAAGAACATCGGATATCCGTGTACCCGGTACGACTGCTGCTATAAGTTTTTTTGTTCTGTTAACCAAGGGAATAAATCTGAAATCATAAATTGTCCCACGTACGGAAGATATTTTCAATTTATAAGACCTTTGATATGCTGCTGCATCATGAAGGACATCTTGAGTGGAAATATTGTCCAGCATAAGAATGGAACCACAGAAACAAAACATAAGAATTGAAAAAAGTATAATAATTCTTTTATACATAATAAAAAAAAGCCCCTACTTATCTTGTATGTTTCATAGATTAAGTATTGGCTCTTGCCACCAAATTAATACGATTGAATTCAAATAATATGATTGTAAATTTTTAACTTTAAATAGATGGGAAAGGCTTCTATTTTGTGTTTAAAATTGTCTGATGATGGGATTTTTATTTTTTATTTTTCAGATAAGCTCTAGAATATATTTGTCTAAAAAAAGGCTTGCAGAGAAATAAATTATCTGATATAATTCTTAATGTAGTATATTCTCATGTATTTTAACATGCAGATGGATGGGTTCTGTGCGATAGCGGATTGTGAACTATGTCAGGCGGGGAACCGAGCAGCATTAAGCTTTTCTTGCTATGCGATACAGGTTTATCTGTCCGTCTGTATGTTAAAGTATCATGAGGGCAAAAAGTTAAGGACCTGATCGGAAGTGTCTAAATGTATCAAGTTTTGTATAGAAAGTGGCGTCCTAGAAATTTTGAGGATGTCATAGGTCAGGAGCATGTCACTCAGACGCTGAAAAATGAAGTAGTTTCAGGGCATATTGCACATGCTTATTTATTTACCGGTTCTAGAGGAACTGGTAAAACTTCTTGTGCAAAAATTTTCTCTTTAGCTGTAAACTGTAAAAATCCAATTAACGGAAGCCCTTGCGGAGAATGTGAAATATGCAAGGAAGCCGCGAAAGACGCTCTACTTGATGTAAGTGAAATAGATGCTGCGAGTAATAACGGAGTGGAAAACATACGTTCTATTAAGGAAGAATCATTTTTGGTACCGACGTTGTGTAAATATCGTGTCTATATAATAGACGAGGCTCATATGCTATCGACTCAGGCTTTTAATGCATTCTTAAAAGTTTTAGAAGAACCGCCTAAACATATTATATTTATATTGGCGACAACCGAACCACACAAAATACCCACAACGATTCTTTCCAGGTGTCAAAGATTTGAATTTCGCAGAATAAAAAGTGAAGAAATGTCTCTAAAAATAAAGTATATTTGTGAGAAAGAAAATTTTAAAATCAGTGATGAAGCAATTGAAATTATCATAAATTCTGCTGATGGTGCCATGCGTGATGCACTGTCTTTACTGGATAGATGTGTTTCATGCTGTGGGAATGTGCTTGACGACGAGAAAGTAAGAGAAATACTTGGAATTACTGATAAAGAGTCCGTAAAATTGATTTATCAATATATTAAGGAGAAAAACACAAAGAAATCTCTCGAATTAATTGATGATTTATATAAATCTTCTAAAAGTATGATGGGATTATGTGAAGGTCTTTTAAATATTTTTAGAGAAGAAATGGTTAAGGTTATATCTGATAAAAAAATAGAAACAGAACTCCGAGAAATTCTTGAAAATTTAACCCTTTTGTCCAATGTATATAAAAAAATGTCAGAGGGTTGTGATTCCCGTTTAGAATTGGAAATTGCAGTGATTAAGCTTTGTTTGGGAAATTCTTTCGAAACTTATAAAATTAACGAAAACAGTGAAAATGTCGGACTTAACGGGTTTTTAGAAATTCCGAAGCACTCGGAACCAGAAACACTTCCGCCGGTAGATAATGATAAAAGTTTAAAAGAAATTAAAGATAATAAAGATACTGAAATTGTTAAAGATGCCGAAAATAAAACAAAAGAATTCAGTAAATGGGAATCTGTGATAGAATATATAAAGAAAAATTCAAAATCTAAGTCATTTTACTTAGCAATTAAGGATTCTCGGGCATATGAAGATGGAGATTTTGTTCTTATCGCTTCTAATAAAAATTTGCTGTTCGATTTGCTGGGGGAATCAACCAACAAGGAATTGGTTAGAAATGCTATTCAAGCTGTGTCGGGAAAAAGATACAGGCTTGGTCCGTATAAAAGAAATAAGGAAAACAAAGAAAACCCAGAAAAAATTAAAAAAAATGAAGATAATAAAGTTGATATGTTTGCTCAAAAAGCAAAGAGTTTGGGAATTAATGTAGAACTGGAATAAAATTGGAGGATAAAAATATGAACGTAAGATTAAACAATAAAAACAATAATATGTTAGAAAAAATACAAAATATGCAATCTCAAATGGAAAATGCATCTAAAGAGCTTGATGATAAAGTTTACAGTTTTGAAGTCGGCGGCGGTGCGGTAAAGGCGGAAATTAAAGGAAGTATGGAGTTGACCGGATTATATATTAATCAGGAGACAATAAATGAAGGCGATGGCGAAATGCTTTCGGATTTAATAATTGCAGCTGTAAACGGAGCTTTAAATACAGCTAAAAAAGATAAAAACGATACTATGGAAAATATTTCTGCAGGAATAGGTCTCCCTAACATTCCGGGGCTATTTTAACTATGAAAGATTATGACGCAGTACCACTTGTTAAATTATTTGAACATTTTGAAAGACTTCCGGGGATAGGTAGAAAAACTGCACAAAGGCTTGCTTATTCGATATTGGAAATGGATGAGAAGGTTGTGAAAGATTTTGCAGAATGTATGATTAATGTGAAAAAAAGCATACATTATTGTAAATTGTGCTGTAATTTTACCGATAGAGATATTTGTCCAATTTGTAGCGACCCTGAAAGGGATACATCTAAAATATGCATAGTTGAAGACCCTAAAGATGTAAAAGCTTTTGAAAGAGCAAAAGAATACAATGCTCTTTATCATGTTATTCATGGAGTAATTTCTCCGCTTAATGGCATAGGTCCGGACCAATTACATTTAAAAGAACTCGTTGACAGATTGTCTTCCGGCAAAATAAAAGAGGTAATTTTAGCAACAAATCCGACTGTTGAGGGGGAGGCTACGTCTCTTTATATATCCAAGTTGTTAAAACCGATGGGTGTAAAAGTTAGCAGAATTGCTTATGGTATACCTCTTGGAGCAGTTTTGGAATACACCGATGGGGAAACTTTGAGGCGAGCAATAAATGACAGAATAGAAATGTAAAACAAAAATGTTAATTTATCATAAAACATAAACAAATTGACATATTATTATGTATAAGATATACTTTTTTATTATAAAAATATAGATGCAAGCTGTAAATGCTGAAAAATTAGATAAAGTAAAATTGACTTTTTATCAAATTTGGCTTTTTTTGGCTTTTTATAATAGGAGGCGTATTTTATATGGCAGCAAATAAATCAAACTCTCAAATAAAGAAATACATAAATATGGCAACGTGTCCATTTAGAGCAGTTTATGCTACTATAGCTACCGCAGTTTGGGAAGTACTATCTTTCGGAGTATTGACACCATATATGTTATTACTTTGGACTGAAGCATATAAATTTATGGAGATAAATGAAAAATAATAAAATAAAAATGTTATACTTTTTAAGTGAGATATAATGAATAAAGATAGTGAATTTGAACAAATATTTAGCATAATGGAACAATCGTTTCCTAAAAGTGAAATTAGAGAATACGAAGAACAGAAAATTATATTAAATAACGATAAATATCATATAATTACATCTAAAAGCCCGAATGGTGACATTAACGGATTTTTGACTTTTTGGAATTTAGAATCAGTAAATTTTATAGAACATATTGCAGTAAAAGATACTTTTCGAGGGAAAGGAATAGGTTCAAGGCTTATATGTAAGTATTTATCCGAAACTTGTCTTCCGACGATATTAGAAGTAGAAGCTCCTTTGAATGAAACAGCAGTAAGAAGAATAAAATTTTATGAAAAATCAGGATTTTATCTTAATTTGTATTTTTATAGTCAGCCCTCATTCGTCAAAGGCGGATTAAGTATACCCATGTATATAATGAGTTACCCTAACAAAATAAATTTTAATGAGTTTATCTTGTTGAGGAAAGAAATTTATAAAAAAATTTATTTTCTTTAAATGTATGTAACTTTTTTCTCAATTGTCATGGCATTTTCTATTCTTTCAAACTGTTTTTAACTATATTTTAATACATGGTTGTTTTAAACTGCGTTGGATATACCATACATGTATATGTTGCAGGAAGTTTATTATTTTTTTATGGATTTTTAGAAATCTATTTTTAATTGACTTACAAGATTTAACAAATTATAATAATAAATAGGTATAATTAAAATTAGAGGTGATAACCTTTGGCGGCACAAAATAAGCACATAATGATGACTGAGGAAGGTCTAAATAATTTAGAAAATGAGCTGGAAAATTTAAAAACAGTAAAAAGAAAAGAAATTGCAGAAAAAATAAAAATCGCTCTTTCTTTTGGAGATCTTTCGGAAAACAGCGAATATGATGAAGCCAAAAATGAACAAGCGATTGCTGAAGCTAGAATAGCCGAGATAGAAGCCATTCTTAAAAAAGTTAAAGTTATAGATGAACATGAATTAAGTACTGAAATAATTCATATCGGTTCAGTAGTTAAAATTTTCGATTTAAAATATCAGAAGAATGCCAATACAGAATAGTTGGATCAAATGAGGCCGATCCTTTGGAAGGCAAAATTTCTGATGAGTGTCCTGTGGGTAAAGGACTTCTTGACCATAAGGTTGGGGATAGAGTAGCAATTGAAACTCCGGACGGGATGTGCGAATATGATGTTTTGGAGATATCTAAGTAATTTTTATCTATATCAAGGATAATATCGAGAAAAATATCAAAAAAATAAAATAATTTTTTTAAAATTATTCCTCGCTTTTCAGTTTTAGCAAGTTCCGATTTTTAGGCACTCAATAAAGATATTTTAGCCTTATGAATTTTAAACAAAAGTTTGTAATTAAAGAAATTGTACTATTTTTTATTGTCATAGTATGGAGGAAAACACAAAATGTCTGAAAACATTATAGAAAATAATCAGATTGAAGAAAAAGAACTTGTAAAAATAAGAAAAGCTAAACTTGATAAATTAATTCAAAGCAAACAAAATCCATTTGAAATTACTTGTTTTGATGTTAATTTTTACTCTCAACAAATAAAAGATGATTTCGAAAACCTTGAAGGTAAAGATGTGTGTATTGCCGGAAGAATTCTCAGCCGTCGTGATATGGGTAAGGCTACGTTTATGGACATTTTAGATTCAAAAGGCAAGATACAGGTTTATTTAAAAATAGATGACATTGGTGAAAAGGCTTTTGAGGATTTGTCTCTTTGGGATATCGGTGACATTATCGGAATAACCGGATTTGTATTTAAAACTCGTCGAGGAGAAGTCTCTGTTCATGCTAAAAAGCTTACGCTTTTATCAAAATCTCTGCTCCCTTTGCCGGAAAAATTTCATGGTCTAAAAGATACGGATTTAAGATATCGCCAAAGATATGTTGATTTGATTATGAATCCGGAGGTCAAAGAAGTATTTATTAAGCGTAGTAAAATCATCAAGACTATAAGAAAACACCTTGATGACCTCGGATATACCGAAGTTGAAACTCCTATTTTGAATTCGATTGCGGGAGGGGCAAACGCTAGACCTTTTATTACACATCATAATTCTTTAGGTATAGACCTATATTTGAGAATTGCACCGGAACTTTATTTAAAGAGGCTTATTGTTGGAGGTATGGATAAAGTTTATGAAATAGGTCGTCTTTTTCGAAATGAGGGGATGTCAGTTAAGCACAACCCTGAATTTACAACAATTGAACTTTATCAGGCTTATACAGACTATAACGGAATGATGGATTTGACTGAGACACTTATAAAGAAATGTGCTCAAGAAGTTTGCAAAACGGAAGAAATAGAGTATCAAAATAATAAATTAAATATAAGTAAGCCTTTTGAACGCATTACAATGGTAAATGCGGTTAAAAAGTATACAGGTATAGATTTTTCAGAATTTATAGGGGACTCACAAAAAGCATTGCAAGAGGTAACCAAACTAGGAATTGAGCCTGAAAAAAATACTTCTTGGGGAGAGCTTCTTAATTTAGTATTTGAAGAAAAAGTTGAAGAAAATTTGATTCAGCCTACATTTATTTATGATTATCCGGTTGAAATTTCTCCTCTTACAAAAAGGAAAAAAGATATTCCCGAACTTGTTGAAAGGTTTGAATTATTTATTGCGGGGCGAGAACTCGCAAATGCATATTCAGAGCTTAACGATCCCATAGATCAGAGAGAACGTTTTAAGCATCAGATGGAACTGAGAGAAGCAGGGGATGATGAAGCTAACATGATAGATGAGGATTTTGTCAGAGCTTTGGAATACGGAATGGCACCTACTGGTGGAATGGGACTTGGCATAGATCGGTTGACGATGCTTTTAACGGATAGTGCTTCCATACGAGATGTAATAATATTCCCGACGATGAAACCAAAAGAAATATAATGTAGGAGTTTTATTTGTCTGAGGAATAAAAAATTACAAGTGTTTCTTTTGACAGATTATGCAGATACCAAAGAGAGATTAGAGGAAATATTTCCATTGGAAAGCAAAAGGTAATATTAAAAAATTCAGCTGGACTTTAATTTTCAGCTGAATTTTTGTTTCTAAAATATTATTAAATTACAATAATTTTAATCATCGCTTCCGAGAGTCTTTTCGGAGCCATCGGAATCACTATGGTGCCTATTGTCATCATCGGAATCTTCTATCTCAATTTCTATCTCCTGACCGCAGTTTGGACAATTTATATCGTTTTCCATTACTTTACTTTCCGGTAGACAAACAGTCGTATTACATGCAGGACATTTTACTTCATAAAATAAGTCATCGCTGCCATCTTCATCAGAATCATAATTGCCCCCATCGTGGCATTTACACATATTTTTGAGAACTTTCTCTAAATCATCTGCCATATCTTCAACTTGGTCAGCAGCATCATCCATTTGATTCTCTAAGTCTAAAACCGAACCTGCCATGTCGTCCAGTAAATCCACTATGGCAAGAAGTGCCTTATTTTCTTTCTTATCTTTGTCCAAATCAAAACCTTCAACTAAACCTTTTACATAAGATGCTTTTTCACTCAATGTCATTTAAGTTTTCCTCCTAAAAAATTTTTTTATTTTTATTTTTATTTTTTATTTTTCATTTTTATTTTTTTATCCTTTTTTATTTATTTTCCCTGGTTTTAGTCCTTTACTTTCTTTAATCAATACATACCAAATAAACCAAAAATCTTTATGCTCTTTCCATATATTCTCCGGTTCTTGTGTCTATCCTTATTACGTCACCCTCATTAACAAATAATGGTACTTTTATGTTCGCTCCCGTCTCTAATTCGGCAGGTTTCATTACGTTGGTGGCTGTATCTCCTTTGAACCCCGGATCTGTCTGTGTAACTTTAAGTTCAACAAAAAACGGCGGTTCTACTCCAAATACATTTCCCTTATAAGACATTACCTTACATTCCATGTTTTCTTTTACAAACTTAAAATTATCTCCTAAAACACTTTTATTAATGGGAATTTGTTCAAAAGTCTCCATATCCATAAAATAATATATTCCACCATCACTATAAAGATATTGCATTTCTTTGCGTTCAATAAACGCCTCCGGGTATTTATCGTTAGGATTAAAAGTTCTTTCAACAACACTCCCCGTAATTACATTTTTCAGCTTCGTTCTAACAAAAGCAGCTCCTTTTCCCGGCTTAACATGCTGAAATTCAACTACCGAAACAACACTCCCATCGAGTTCAAAGGTCACTCCATTCCTAAAATCTCCTGCGGATATCATATTTTTCCTCCCGAATTGAATTATATGCTATTGTATTTTACATTTAAATAAAAAACTTTTCAAGTATATAATCAAATAACTTGAAAAATACTTAAATTTTTTCATTAGTTTGTCTATTAGATTTTCTGCGAAATTAAAATAGACCTCTTACCAAATATATTTTTAAAAATTCATATTTTTGTGTATTTATGTTCGTTTTTGTCAAACGACAAAAAGAACCAAAAAACGTTTCAAAAGGGGGGTTCCGATCCCCCCCTTTTGATAATCCCCCTAAACGGCCGGGTTGCTACCCGGACCCAGCTTCTTTAATTTTCTGACTCTTCCTCTTAATGAAGGCAGCGTTAGTTTACCGATTGTTTTCCTGTATTTTCAAATTTTTTCCATTTTATTATAAAAAATTCAGAAATTAATAAATATTTATGTGAGTTTATTGTATAGCTTGTTTAAAATTTAACGAGGTATTATTGCTATATAATTTTTGTTAGGTACTTTTCTTTTTCCCTTTGCTTATAATTATAAATATCCATGCCGAAAATATCAAAACCAAGATTAATGTAACCAAAAATTCATGAGTAGCTACCCAATTTAAAATTTTATCTTGTAAACTTCCTCCGGTATCGTCTATGATTGTACCGTTTTTCTTTGCAATAACATTCCCCGGTGTAACCTTTTTTTCCGCTTCTTCCTCAAGTAATGCAGGAAGGTCTTTACTCAGAATTTGTTTTGTTTCCTCCTCGTTATCGGTAATGCCTTCAAGAGAAACCGTAATGTCCGTAGCTTTTTCCACATAGTTCGGTATCTTTTTTGCTGCTACTCCAAATATACTAAAAGATTCTGTTTCAAATTTTGCATAGCCATTATTTATAAGAACATCTAAATATTCTATGCTTCCGCTTAATTTTTCGTGAACAATCACTGTATTCATATAACCCTTTGGAATATTGCAGGGCAATACCACCGAAATTTTCTGATTATCACCTGGTTCATATTTTTCTCCGCTCAATGTATTCACCAAAGATATCTCATAATGCGAAATTACAGTCTTTCTCTGCATCTTTTCATTTAGCCTGGATACTGAAGCTGAATCCCCGTCGAGAGGCGTAACAACTACTTTTATGTTCCAGTCAAGACCGCTGACTTCTACACTGTTTGATTGATGATGAATCCCTGAAGTTTCTGTCTGAAGAATTTTAAGTTTACTTAAATTTGTTACCAGTTTTTGCTGTTCTTCCGAAAGGTCATTAAATGCACGACTTACCACTACTACCTGATCGGCTTGTTGTCTGGTTGAAACTTTATTCGGAAGTGCATCTATCATTTCTATTACATACTCTTCCGCATTTTTTTCTGAATATTTTACGCTTACTTCACAGTCTGAACTTATACTTATAATCTGATAAATGCCACCGTTCAAGGATAAAACCTTATCTCCGTCAAGCATAACCATTATATCAGAAGCATCATATTCATCTTTCATGGCAATCTTGAAATTTAAAGTTCCTCCGTATTCAACCTCCAGATATCCTGAGAAATCTTTGTTTTTTTCTGTCCTGTATATTACTCCCTCCACAGGTTTAAATGTCACTTTATAAGTGTTTTTCTTAATATTTGACACTTCTACAATTGTATCTCCCGTTATATTTTTCACGGTATAAACATTATTTTCAGGAGTAATGGGATTAGAACGCCCTTTTACCATTACAACCGGAACAGATTGGTCATATGCAGTAGCTATGGATAATCTAAATGAAAGGTCATCTCCATGATTTACAGTTTGTCTGACTTCCATGGCACTTCCCTTTGAATCCATCAATGTGGCTCCTTCAGAAAGTCTTATTTCTACCGTATACGTCTCTTTTTTCGCTTTTTCAACAACCACGGTATAATCCATGGTTACATTTGGAATGGTATATACATTGTCAACTGGAGTAAGTGCTACTCTTTGTCCCGTTGCTCCCTTTACGGATACTTCAATATCCGAAAGATTATACCCTTCATCCGGGTCAGCGATAAATTTAAAATCTTTTCCGTATTCAATTATTTGAGTCCCTTTTATTTCTTTTGTTCCGAATTCATCTTTATACCTAACCCCAGAGGATTCGGTTAAATTTATTTTGTAGGTATTCAGATCTACACCCGAAACCGTAATTTCAGAGTCTTCCGTTATGTTGGATAAAGTATAAATCCCCCTTTCGAAAGATAATACCGAAGTTTCCGGTGATAACAAAACTTTCATTTTATCCTTCGATTGCGAATAAGATTCATCAAGTTCAACTTTAAAACTATAATTTCCTCCATGGTCAACGGGGATTCTTTCCAAAGTGGAAAGCGGGATATCGTCGACAGTCGTATAATTAACTCCCGGTACATACTTTAAACTTAGGTAAACTATGGTTGAAACTACACCACTGACTTCTATATCAATATCTTGAGTAATATTTTCTATGGTATATTTATTATCAGTGAAATCTATTGACTGCATATTTGACGTAACAACTATGTTTGATATATCATACCCTTCTTCAGCGACAATTTTAAAAACAAAATTTAATCCATGGTCAATGGTAGGAGGCGTTACAATGTCCACACCATTTTCATCTTTAAAAGTGATTCCTTTTACGCTTGTCGGAAAATTGATGCTATATTTACTTTTACCTACTTTTTCAATCATTATTGTCAAATTTCCCTGAATATTCGAAACAGTATAAGTAAATCTTCCTGATTCCGATATAACCGTACCCTCCGGTAAACTTGCTTGTGTTGCGGGACTCGAGGATGATGGAGTATCAACCGATGGGGAGGAAATCGTTGCTTTATCTCCCGATTCATTTATTATAGAAATATCATATCCTTTTAACAGGTCAAAACCATCTGTATTTTTTAAAGAAAAAGTCAGACTTCCTCCAAAATACGTATTCGAACTTGTTATAAGGGAACCGCTTTCATTATAAAAGTTTGCCCCCATTCCTTTATAGCTTACCATATATTCATTAGGTTTAATTCCGCTCACTGAAACGGTTAAATCTCCGGTAATCGATTGTATCGAGTAGCCTCCGTCAATTGGCCTTATTATTCCGTTTTCCGATGGGTCAATCGTCACCTCGACAAAATTTGTGTTGTATCCTCTTTCCGGTACCACCTCAAATTTAAACTCGGAAAGGTACTCGGCATTTTCTTGTGCATTTAAAACTCTTCCGTCTGATGTTTTTAGCTTTGCTCCGGTTATATTTGTCGGAAAATTTAAGTTATATATTTTCTTTTTAGCTCCGGAAACGTTTACGGATATGTCTTTTATAACATTTCTGATTTTAAAAATTCCGTTTTCGTCGGGCTTATCGATACTAATACCATCTTTACTTGAATTGCCCGGCCTGATTACCTCATTGCCTATAACAAATGAAATATCCTTTTCCAAATCTATTTCATAGCCCATATTCGCTACAATTCTAAACTCAGTCTCTCCCCTGAAACTTACCGTAAAATCACTTTGTGGAAAAAGTCCATTGGGCTCGTAAAATGTCATGTTGTCGCCACGTAATTTTATGGTGTATTTTGCATATTTTATATTTTCCACCTGAACTTCGGTATCTTTCATGACTTTATTTATAGTATAAATTCCGTCTAAAGGATAAATATATTCTCCCGGTCCCGTACTTACTTGAATTTCGGATATATCATATCCATAGTCCGGTTTTATGTGAAATTTAAAATCTGTTCCCACTTCAACAGTATTTTGTTTTCCAAGTTCAAACGCACTGGAGCTTACATTCGAACTTTCATTTCCTACACTCATAAATGAAATTCCTTCGGTATCTATCGGTAAAGTCACTGTAAAAGTTTTAAGTTCAATGCCACCGAGCTTTATTTTTACGTCATTGGTTACATTTTTTACTATTACGGGTCCGTCAAGTGTTCCATCGTCTTTAAGCCCGGGTGCCTGAACTTCCGCACCATCCAGAGGGTCGGAATAAGCGGTAAGTCCACCGGAACCAAACACGCATCCGTCCGTAGGTGTTACATAAAACTTAAATTCCCCTGTCCCGTATTCCACATTTCCACTTTTTATGACTTCCACCGAATTCGGATTTGTCTTAAATTCCATGTGGGCTCCCTCTAAAGTGATTGTGTGATATTTTTTATTTATATTTGATGCTTTCACTATATAGTCGTATGTCACTTCTTGAATAATATATCCTGTCGCCATTTTTTCTATGGATGACTCAATGGTTGTTCCGCTTATGGTGGCAGTGAGGTTCATTAAGGATATATCATAACCATCTTTTGCAGTAACCGAAAACATGAAATTTTCTCCTTGAACAGCTACTGAAAGACTTTTTTTGTTTTCTTCGGTAACCTCAATCTGTTCTGTTTCTCCATATTTATTTTTTACCGGTACCCAAAATGCAATTCCTTCTTCTGAAATAGGTAAATCTATGAAATACTGGTTTCTTGTGACTCCAATTACTATTATAACCGAATCCCTTGAAATTGATGTCAAATTGTAATTTGAAGCTTGGTCCAAAAGAAGCTGTGTTGCCCCGGAATCCGTCATTGGGTTATATGCAGGGTTAGTCCAATCCACATCTGTACCAACAGCATAAACTTTTATATTATCTCGACTTTGGTTGTATTGTGAATCCAGCACAACTTTAAATCCTTGAGATTCCCCAAATTTTTTCTTGGCTGAAGTTAGTGCACTTCCATAAGTATCAACAAAACTTACTCCTGTTATTGTTGTCGGAAATGTAATTGTGTATTCTATCTTGTCAAGAGGGTCAACGGTTATCTTTATATCGGACGAGATATTACTTAGTTCGTATCTTCCGTTTTTTAGGCGAATTGGATCGTCATTCGCTTTTACCGAATCTCCCGCAAGAGTATACCCTCCCGTTATGACAGGTGTGAACAGCAGCGTTTCGCCGTGTGTCATTTTAACTACTCCATTCATAGCAATCGGATACACGCTTTCTTTTCCCTCCGAATCGACAATAATTTTATGAAAATTAATTTCCTCGGATGGTTGGGGAAATTCTATATCGTAAACATTCATTTTTACATCATCGATAAATATTTTATACCCCTGTCTTACCTTGCTTATGGTATATACTCCCTTGTTAGGTAAAACTCTTGTTGTAGAACCAAATTCACCACTGTCCAGTGACCTATATGAAACGGAAACATCTGATTTATTGTACTTATAGTCTAAACTAAGTCTGAATTCAAAATCTTTCCCGTCTTCCACGACACAGCTCAAATAGCCTCTTATACTGTCTTCATCTCCATCGTTTACATCTTTATTCAAGCTGTCGTTTGTGTTGTTATCATAAATATATAATTTGTCCACATCAGGATAAAAGTAAGTTTCTTTATTATTTTTATCTATTTCTCTTAGTGCTATCTGTATTTCATGTTCGAGCCTTGATACCTCTATGCCGAGTTCTGTATTTCCCAAAACCTCCTCAATGGCAACCTCAACTTCTTCTTTGACCGCCATTGAATCGTAAAGTATATCCGGGTCACTAGAATACATGGTATTGGTTGCAGTAACTTTTCTTATATAACGTTTTGTCGCGTTATTGGACGAAATTTTCATTAAGATTTTTTGCCCATGAGTAACCAAGATTTTATTATTTTGAGCTGTTTGTACAAGGTCATCACTTGGAAAAGTCTCTGAATTTATAACATATTTTACGGTAACATCAGGTGTCGTGGGAATCGTAATTTCATACTGATTACCCTTTATGCCGGATAAACTTATTTCGGTATCGGTTTTTATAACGGCAGAATAAATATTGTCTTCATCTACATCCAAATCTCCGGAATCTCCTTCATAAGGAGCCATTTTCGCGGTTATTTCGGATAAACTGTATTTTATTCCCTCTTCAGTTGCTCCATTGGTAAATTCATACTTAAACCTAAGCTCTTCACCATATTTTACGCTCTTTATTAAATATCCCCCTCTGAATACGGAATAAGGAACATCAACATTAATTTCATCAGCCTTTTTCCCGGTGGGATTTTCTATTTTTTTAATTTTTATGACATCGTAAATATTGGTAAATGCGTTCAAAAATGTATTGTCCCCGGAAATTATGTTTACGTCATAAATATCTTCCTGTATACCATCAACTTCTAAAATTACATCACAATAAGGTCTAAATGCTTCAGATTCATACTCAACATTCGCAGCAACAAAATCATTTGCATCCTCACTCAAACTTCTTAAGGATAAAGTTTTTAAAAGCACTCTGCTTGTTGAAGAAGAATCCGAACTAACAGATCTATATACTTTAACGGATATTCTGCCATAGGGAGTTTTGTATAAATTGCTGTATCCCTCCGCATTCGCCTTAAAAGAAAGTTTCAGTTTTACTTCATCCCCGTAAGGTGTATCGATAACCCATCCGCTGGCATCTTCATATTTTGACGAACTGCCAACTGAATATTGTAACGTTTTCATGCAGTCTTTTATCAGTGGCATTTCAACTAAAACAGTATCTTTCTGCTTGTCTATTTTAATAGATGATGCACCACTTATCGAATCTATTGTCACAACGGTATAATCCGAACCTGTATTGTCTTGGCTAATTGACAAACTCGCCGATTCGGAAGATATTGTCCCTTTAGGTGTACCATCAAAGTGTACATAAAATTTATATTTAGGACTCTGCCCGTTCCATACTGTGAATTTATTGTCTAAAAGCTGTCCGCTGAAATTTCCGGCACCATCGATGCTTGTATAGTAATAGACACTATTCAAAGGCGGCAGGTCAACCGTAAAAAGATACTCTGACGTTATACTTGAATTATATATGGCCTTTTCAATTTTATAACAAAAATATCTCTTCCCGGATACGGCGTCACTCGGCTGTATATTTTGATATACAAGAGTATTACTTCCCCCACTGAACATATCAGATAGTAGATCAGATGATAGATCAGATGGTACCGCTATGGAATTATCAACCTCCACAAAAAACATAAGAGATTTTCCCGGTAAAACTCCCTTCTTTGTTCCGTTTTCTATTTTGTCTCCAAGAGAATACGGCGCATTATTTCCCTTGCATTCATAAAAATTTACGTTATAAATATCCGGAAATAAAATTGATTTACCTACTGAAATTTCCGCATCTTCGTCGCAAGTTACGGTTATTTCAAAAGTTATCTGATTTCCATTTTCGATTCTTTCATTTGTTTCTACCTCATTATTTCCGCACCTAAAATTCAAATTTTGTATTTCCTCATCTGAAAGAGAAATTTTACTTGTATCAAATACTATATTAAATTTAGCAGGCATTCCTTTTGCTACTTTTAAAGTTTTAGAACCGTCCGAATTTGAAATTGAACCGGCATCCACAGCCGTAATAGTATATCCACTGCTAGGGTCGCTTAAATAGTTTATTTCTCTGGTTACCGGTGTCACCACGGTATCTTCGGATATATTTTTAATCGTATAACTTTTTCCGTCAACCGAAAGTTTATCGCTTTTGGGTTCTTCTCCGTTTAGCAAAAATTCAGGAGTAAAATTAGGGGAATTTTCAGGAAAATTTATGGTAAATGTACAATCTCCATAACCTTTAATAATTCCTTTTCCTCCATTTGGGTAATCAAATCCAAGCACAGCACCTGCATTTTCGAATGTAACAACATACGCATCTTTTACCTGCACCGAACCGCTGACATTTACCGTTGTTGTAAGCGTATAATAAACATAATCTCCGTCGACATAATATTTATTAATAACAGTGGGATTTTCTTCTCCAAAAGAAAATTGAAGTTTTCCTATTGTTCCGCTGTTATTTATATCGGTTGAATTTTCATCGAATACTTCGCTCTTTTTCATACGTGCGACACAAGAATACTCCGACCCCCCGATTACTGTTTTTATTAACTTATCCCCCGTAATCTCATTTCCATGTATTCCGACATAATCGGTGGTTTCAAAAAATCTTAGACTGTCGGCATCGAAATTATGTTTCAAAGAAAGTGTCAAATAACTTGGTATTTCAATTATGAAAGAACTTGTAACATTTTTCACGGAAACTTTGAAAATTTTCATTTTTTCTTTGGAAAATTCAGTCGTTATATTTGCAGTTACATTGTTAGAACCGGCTTTAACTTCAATTGTTTTCAAATTGTCACCGACTTCTATAACATCAGTGTCAAATGCCAAATAAAAATTGAAACTGTCCCTTTCAAGTACGGGAAAATATTGACTGCTGTTTATTATCGTATTTTTATCTTTATAATATGTTACTCCGGTGTAGGCATTAAATCCCGCTGTTAAATAATTTATGCTTATATTTCCGTCTGCTTCAATATTACTTAAAGTTACCTCATAATTGGGTTTATTCGTGTCTGTCTTTCTTATACTCAAATCTATCGCACTGGTACCCAGTGAAAATTCGGGTGCGGGGTCATTTCCAAAGACACCTGCGTCAAATTCTACCGTAAATTTATATGTGGATTTCTTTCCGACAGTACGGTAAGTCCCATCTGCTGCCCCAAATTTATCTGTATATGCTATTCCCAACGCTTTGGGCGGAAACCAAATTTTATAAAATCCCTCAGTCGAAAGAGATGCATTAAGTTTTATATCTGTAAGAACAATTTTATATTTTCTGTTCCCCAAATATTCGCTTGTGAGTTCATTATTTCCAAAATAAAATTTTAAAGTTTCTTCATTGTTTTTATTATCCTGCTCTGTAGTATTTAAAGGGACTTTTGAGTCTATTAAAATATAAAATTCAAAAGTCGAACCTAGAGCAAAAGCCTTTGAAGTATTGTTTTGTATTTGATTGCTAAGGCTATTGTCTTGGTAATAAGTAAGCCCTTGTATTTCTTCAAACTTAAGTGTTACGAGCTCTGCCGCCTCAATTCTTGCACTGTAATTAACTTTATCAATTTTTATATCATAGGTATATACACCGTTATTTGCTGAATAACTTACAACCGAATACTCATTATTGCCGACCGATATCTTAAAGTCCGCCGGATTTGTTATGTTAATCTTACTTGTATCGAGCTTAACTTTAAATTCAAAAGATTTTGTTTCTTTAACTCTTTTAAGAGTTCCTCCTAAATTCTCGGTTCCGTCCGAAGAAAAAAAATCTATACCTTCGCTGTTTAAAAATTCCAAAAATATATCTTGTTTCTGTGTTAAATCAATTTGCAGAGCATTTTTTTCATTCAAACTTCCTTCTTCCGACTTTTGTATTTGTAAATTCCACGCTCCATTTTCAAATAAAGGTTCCTCTTTAAAAGCTAAGCGACCTTTAACCGAAAAAGCAGCTTTGACTTTTTCTCTGTTTTCTTCATCCAAACCTGAAAAATATTTGTCATCATCAATCTCTACTTTGAGCTTCAATACTTCAGACTGAAGAAATGAAATATTTTTAAACGCAGAGGAAATACCGATTTCGGATTCCGTGCTGTCCAAAATTCTGTAAAATTTTACACCCTCTATTCGAGGAATATCTATGTTTACATTGTCTGTATCAGCTGCACGGATAAGCCCCATAAACATAAATGCCGAAATAATCGTTAAAATTAAAGTAAAAATATATATTCTTTTTATCGGAAGTTTTATTTTATGTCTATTGTCTCTGTCCATTTATTTATTCCCTTCCTTTTTTAATTTTTTATCTTTTATTTTTTCTATTTAATTTTTTCTATTTTATTTTTCCTATTTTATTTTTCTTTTTTAAACTGAAAATTAGATTAAATGTCAAAACTAAAGGAGAAACTATCGGTTAAATTAAAAGACGAATTAAAAATAAAAAAATTCGACATATTTGTTCTATTATAACAACTTATATCAAATTTTTCAATATATTTTATATTTATTTGCAAATTTTACAATTTTTATTATTTAAAATTACTCATAAAAAGGAGTTTTTATCTCATTTTTATCTTATTTTTTATTATTGATTTGTAAATTTTCTGGTAAATAGTTCCTCATCTTCCAAAAGACCATCTATATCATTAAATCCCAGCTTATGAAGTAGTTCAAGAACATAAGGATTGTTCGCCGGCGTTTCATATGAAGCTTTTTCACCATAATCATTTACGTTTACTTTACCGATTTCCTTATCGATAATTGCTCTCGGTCCGCCTACGCATCCCCCAACACACCCCATCCCCTCAAAAAAGTTTCCTTTTTCTTCTCCTTTTATAAGCTCATTTAGCATTTTTCTACACTCAGGTACACCATCTGCTCTCCTCGGTTTAAACGCCATCTTACTATGTTTTCTAATCTTTTCCAAAGTTAGGAGCACAGCCTCACTTACGCCCCCGGCCCTTGCATATATTCTTCCTCCCCTGGATGAATGCTCTTTTACGGATTCTTCATAATCATCGACATTTACATCCATCATCTCAAAAAGCTCCTTTGCTTCCTGAAATGTCAAAACATAATCTACCGCTCCCTTTATATCAGGTTCACGTGCTTCGGCTTTTTTAGCAAGACAAGGTCCTATAAAAACAACCTTAGCATTCGGATGTAATCTCTTGATGGCCCTTCCGCAAGCTATCATAGGCGAAACCGACGGCGGAATATGCGGAATTAATTCACTGTAAGTTCTTTTTATCATTGCAATCCATATGGGACAACAACAACTGGTAAGCTGAAAGTCCTTTTCTGTATTTATATTTTTATCAAATTCCAATGCCTCTTTTAAAGTTAAAATATCCGCAAAAAGAGCGACTTCTATCATACCGGTAAAACCTAACTTTTTAAAAGCACTTCTAATCTGTCCGGCCGATGCGGATTTGCTGAATTGTCCTATGAAAGCAGGTGCAATAATTGCATAAATCGGTTCATTTTGTAAACTTAAAGCCTTTAACACAGGGATTAGCTCTTTATTTATCTTAAATTTCTTTCCTTTGCATACTTTTTCACATTCTTCACAGCCTACACATTTTTTATCATCTATTTTTACGTTTCCATCCTCATCCACACTTAAAGCTCCAAATTTGCATACACTCAAGCAACGCGGCTTTTTATTTTTTCCGCAATTACATTTTTCCCATTTTACCACAGGTGCATATTTATCCGGCTCAAGCAGACAATCCAGCTGTCCTTTTTTATATCCATCGATTTCAAGAGAATTTATTTCATCTTCCAGTCTTTTTTCCTTTGCCGCTTTCGCCAGCCGGTTATAAATTTCTTCAAATGTAAGCATAAATAGCAAAAACACTTCCCTTAAACAACATTTTAAATTAATTTTATAGTCAAATAACTTAAAAACTAAAGCAATTTTTTATTTTTTTGTCTGAAAAAA
>CAQJOC010000012.1:0-1733 GCA_948815685.1 uncultured Eubacteriales bacterium
TTTAGCATTTCTTGATCGCTTTTTCCTGGTCTATCTCGCTTACTTCGCCTTTCTGGGAAATATCTTTTTATTTTTTTCCATTGTTCTTCTCTTATTTCATATCTACTCATTCATTTATTTTATCTATTTTTTATTTTTCAGACAAGCCCTAATTCGCTATGAGGTTTAATATTGAATTTATTTTGATATAATAAATGGGGTTAAAAATCGGTATATAATTTTGTAATTTAAAAGCAGCAAGTAAAATAGTACAATTTATAAAAATGTAGTCATCTCTTTTTAACAGCGGTAACTATTATAATTGTGATATGTCGTTAAGTTTAGAAAGGAAAAATAAATAAAAAATTAAATAAAAGATTAAAAATATAAGACTTTTTTGTCTGCGGAGGATAATATGAAAGTTAAATTTACGAAAATGCATGGTTGCGGAAATGATTATATTTATATCACTGATTTTGAAAATAAGATTAAAACCCCCGGGGCATTAAGTATTAGGTTGTCCGATAGGAGGCGTGGTATAGGTGGAGACGGTCTCATATTGATTTGTAAATCAGATAAAGCTGACGCCAAGATGCGTATATTTAATTCTGACGGAAGCGAAGGAAAAATGTGCGGAAATGGAATAAGATGTGTAGGGAAACTTTTATACGATGATAATCTGATTTCGCATAAAAATATGAAAATAGACACCTTGAGTGGAATTAAAAATGTAATTTTATCTGAAGGTTATGGTAATATCAAAGAGACTAAGTATAAAGAGAAAAATTTTTCTATTTTGAGTGTAGACATGGGAAAACCTGATTTTACCCCCGATAAAATTCCTGTGGACATTAAAGGTGATAGAATAATTGATAGAGAGGTTGAAATTAACGGAAAAAAATATAAAATAAATTGTGTATCTATGGGAAACCCTCATTGTGTAATTTTTTGCAAAGACATTTTTAAAACAGACGTCGAGGGAATCGGCAAAGAAATTGAAAATAGCAAACTTTTTCCGGAGGGCGTCAATGTTGAATTTGTACATATAGACGGAAATAGTAGTATTTCCATGAGAGTGTGGGAACGAGGAAGCGGAGAAACTTTTGCATGTGGAACCGGAGCGTGTGCATCGGTTGTATTGGCTGTGGAAAACGGATTTTTTGGTAAAAATCAAGATATAACAGTAAAATTAAGGGGAGGCGAACTTATCATAAAATACGAAGATGACAAAGTCTTTATGACCGGTCCGGCAGAAGAAGTTTTTAAAGGAGAAGTAGAGATATGACAAAGTATATTTTTGTTACAGGTGGAGTGGTTTCAGGCCTAGGAAAGGGAATTACCGCGGCATCACTTGGCAGACTTCTTAAGTCAAGAGGACTTAAGGTTACAGCCCAAAAATTAGACCCTTATATAAATGTAGACCCCGGGACTATGAGTCCTTATCAGCATGGGGAAGTGTTTGTCACGGAAGACGGAGCGGAAACCGATTTGGATTTGGGACACTATGAAAGGTTTATAGATGAAAATTTAAATAAATTCTCTAATCTCACTACCGGAAAAGTTTATTGGAATGTTCTTAATAAAGAAAGAAACGGAGAATATTTGGGCGAGACCATACAGGTTATTCCCCATATAACAAACGAAATTAAAAACTTTATTTATTCTGTCGGGAAAAAATCCAATGCAGATGTTGTTTTAACTGAAATCGGGGGAACAATCGGAGACATTGAGAGTCAGCCGTTTTTAGAAGCTAT
>CAQJOC010000012.1:1756-11248 GCA_948815685.1 uncultured Eubacteriales bacterium
ACAAAATTGTTTGTTTATACATGTTACGCTTGTGCCATACATAGTAGGTTCGGGAGAATATAAATCAAAACCGACTCAACATTCAGTTAAAGAACTTATGTCATTGGGAATAAATCCGGACATAATTGTTGCCAGATGCAGTGAACCGATAGGTGAGGATATTCGCCAAAAAATTTCTCTTTTCTGTAATGTAAAACCTGACTGTGTTATCGGAAACGTAAATCTTCCCTCACTTTATCATGTACCGTTAATGCTTGAGAAAAGTAAATTTTCGGATATTGTTTGCAGAGAATTATCTCTTGAATGCCCGCCTTGTGATTTAACAGAATGGAATAAAATGCTTGAAAGAATCGATAACCGAGATAAGCAAGTAAAAATAGCGATTGTCGGAAAATATGTAAAACTTCATGATGCCTATTTATCAGTGGCGGAGGCTTTGAATCATGCGGGGTTTGAATTTGCATCTAAGGTAGATATAAAGTGGGTTGACTCTGAACTTGTGACGGAATATACCGTAAAAAGTATGCTTTCTGATTGTGATGGGATTTTAGTGCCCGGTGGATTTGGAAACAGAGGAATAGAAGGAAAAGTTACAGCTATAAAGTATGCACGTGAAAATAACATACCATATTTAGGGATATGTCTCGGCATGCAGGCTGCAGTAATTGAATTTGCAAGAAATGTTTTGGACATTAAAGATGCGAATTCAAGAGAATTTGCACCTGAAGGAAAAAATCTTGTTATAGACCTTATGGAACAACAGCAGGGAGTTTCTATAAAAGGTGGTACTATGAGACTTGGAGCATACCCTTGTGTTGCGAAGAAAGGAACTGTCTTGGAAAAACTTTACGGTAAGCAGGAACTTAGTGAACGACACCGTCATAGATATGAATTTAACAATAAATTTAGAGAAAAGTTTGAAAACATGGGAATGACTATATCAGGAACTTCCCCTAACGGACTTTTAGTAGAGGCAATAGAGGTGCCGAAAAATAGTTTCTTTGTAGGTGTGCAATATCACCCCGAATTTAAGAGCCGACCTAATCACGCACACCCTCTTTTCAGAGGTTTAATTAAAGCAGCACTCGGGAGGAAAGTTCAGTGAAAATAAATAAATGCTACAGAAATATTGAAGATAGTTATCTGTTTTCCACAATATCAAAAAAAGTTTCGGAATATAAAGAAAAAAATCCACAGGCCGATATTATAAGACTTGGAATAGGAGATGTTACGAGACCTCTTTGCCCGGTGGTTACAGAAGCTATGCATAGGGCTGTAGATGAAATGTCGAAAATTGAAACTTTTCATGGATATGGGCCGGAACAAGGATATAAATTTCTGAGAGATGCGATTTGTAAAAATTATAAAGAGCTGGGAGTAGATATAAATTCAGGTGAAGTATTTATAAGCGATGGTGCTAAAAGTGATGTTGGAAATATACTTGACTTATTTGATAAAGAAAATACTGTTTTGATACCTAACCCTGTTTATCCGGTTTATGTCGATACAAACGTAATGGATGGGAGAAAAATTATTTATCTCGATGCAAATGAGGAAAATAAATTTTTACCTATGCCACCAAACGGAATTAGAGCAGACATAATTTATATTTGTTCGCCCAATAATCCGACCGGTGCAGCATATAGCAAGATTCAACTTAAAAAATGGGTAGACTATGCTTTAGATTCAAAAGCCATTATTTTATATGATGCAGCCTATGAAGCATTTATTGAAGATGATAATTTAGCAAGAAGCATTTTTCAAATTGATGGAGCTGACAAATGTGCCATTGAAATTTGTTCTTTTTCAAAGACGGCAGGATTTACCGGGACTAGGTGCGGGTATACAGTAATATCGGATGAACTCAAATTTGATGGAATGAGCATAAATAAGATGTGGCTCAGAAGGCAGTCGACAAAATTTAACGGAGTTTCTTATGTGGTACAAAGAGGTGCGGAAGCTGTTTTTAAAGAAGAAGGCAGGCTTCAGGTAATGGAATCTATAAATTATTATAAAGAAAACGCAAAGATAATATCAGATTTAATGAAAAATTTCGGCACATGGTTTACGGGAGGGAAAAATTCACCATATATTTGGTTTAAATGTCCAAGTGGAATGAAGTCATGGGCCTACTTCGACTACCTTTTGGAAAAAACAAATATTGTAGGAACTCCGGGTATAGGATTTGGAGAGAATGGAGAAGGTTTTTTTAGACTTTCGGCTTTTGGAAGCAGAGAAAACATTATTAAAGCAACGGAAAGAATTAAGAGTCTAAAAGCTCTCGCACAATAAAAATAAATAAAATTGTTATAAAATAATAGATAAAACAAGAAAAAAGGTAAAAATTAATCAAAATGGAGTAATTGTTCTTATTTATTCTTTTTTAACGCTATCTGTTTTATTTTTATCTGTAACCTTTCATCTTTTATTACACCTATTCTATGTTTTATTTTAGCAGGATTAAGATTAGTCTGTGTAACTTCTTTTATTGTGCTTTGACTAAAGTTATTGAAAATCTTTATATATTTTTTTAGCTTCATTGGAGTAATTTTTATTTTTTGTTTGTAAAATTAAATTATTTTCAATTATTACTCCTGTTTTAGCATTTTTTTTACCTTTTATTAAAAATAATTTGGGAGGTTTTCCCTCCAGATATTCCACAAATTTTAATAACTTGGGTTCTATTTTATTTTGTTTCATATAAAAAATTACATCACAAAGGCGTTCAGATCGGCAACATAGATATAAATATCCTCCGTTATTGAGGAATAAATAAGATAATTTTATAATTTCTTCTATATTTATAGTTCTTTCATGACGTGAAATTGTACGTTCTGAAATTTTGCAAGGTTTTTCGAAGGAAAGATATGGGGGATTACACACTACTGAGTCGAAAGCACCTATAAATTCGCTATTCTGGGATAAAGTTTTAATATCTTTATTGATAGGAAAGATTTTTTTCTCAAGACCATTCAAGTGTATAGATTTTACCATTAAATCAAACGCGTGCTTTTGAATTTCTACTGCAGTAATTTTACCTATCTCATGGTTTTTGCACCATAAAAGTGGGATAATTCCACAACCTGACCCAATTTCAAGAACTTTGGATTTTGCAGCAGATGAGGAAAAGTCCGCTAAAAGCACAGAATCGGTAGTAAATGATACTTTGTTAGATATAATAATTTTAATTCCGCTGCCGAGGTCTCTTATCTTTTTATCTAAATTGGTAGGTAGACTTTCTACCAAATCTTTTGCCAAATTAATTCTCCTTGTCACGTGTTTTTTTATTATACGAATCTAAAATTTAGTTTATATGTGCTTTAGCTTAAAAAGTAAAAGATAGATAATATAATTTTTTATTTAATATTTTTATTTAATATTTAATATTTTTATTTAATATTTAATATTTTTATTGATTTTGCATTCTTTGTAATTTATCACATTTAATTTCTTTATTATAACATAATTATTTAATTATGAAAATTTTTTCAAATAATTTAATATTAAAAATATATTGACAAATATAAAATGCTAATCTATAATAGGAATTATTCAATATAAGGGCCATTAGCTCAGTTGGTTAGAGCAACCGGCTCATAACCGGTTGGTCCGGGGTTCGAGTCCCTGATGGCCCACCAATTTTTTATATGGATAATTGGTTTATCATATAATCACATAAAAATTTAAGAACAAAAGATAATATAATTAAAGTGTTATGAAATTAATAAAATAATAAATTTTATAATTATTCAAAAAATTTTAAGTTTAGCTTTTTAATAATATCTTCATTGAGTGTTAATTTTGTGTCTTCAAGATATTTGATAGGCATATTTTGCGGAATATTTCTATTTTCTAAAATTTCTACTGCTTGTTTGGCTGTAAGTTTACCCAGCTGATAATAATCAATACCATAACTTGCCGCAGCTCCCTTGTCAGTTAAATTTTCACTGCATACTACAAATTTATTATTTTCGAGAGCTATTTTTGAAAGGCATACCGGCAGCAGTAATTTTATCAATCGGGACATATAAAGCATCGCATTCCGATATAATTTTTTCCGCAACTTGTTTTATTTCACTAAGCTGGGAAACCGTAGCAACTTTAGAATCTAAACCAAGAGTTTTAATTGTTTCATCGGCAATTTGTGCTTGATATGACGGACTTACGTCGATATTTGAGTATAGTATTCCTATATTTTGGACATTCGGCTTTAATTTTTTGATAAGTTCAATAGTTTTTGATACGGGAGGCAAATCTGATGTTCCTGTGACATTTGTACAGGGAGTCAGATTAGACTTAACTAAATTTGATTTTTCAGGATTAGTTATAGCGGTAATTAAAATAGGAATATCCTTTATGACATTAGCGGCAGCTTGGGCCGAAGGCGTTGAGATGGCTAAGATTAAATCCGGCCTGTCATTTGCAAATTTTCGGGCGATAGATTCACAATTCGAAAGATCTCCTCCGGCATTGTGAAAATCAAATTTAATATTTTTACCATCCTCATATCCTAAATTTTTAAGCTCGTTGATAAATCCTTGTCTTGCATTATTAAGACTTTCATGCTCAACTATTTGAGTTATACCTATTTTAAGAATTTTATTTTGGTCTTTGTTATTTTTATATTTTGTAATTATAAAGACATTTATTAATATAAAAAATAATAATATCATATGTTTAAATGAAATTTTCATAACAATTCTCCTTCATGATTAATTCATAAAACTTAAATTTAGTTTATTTAAAACTTCTTCATTCAGTGCTAATTTAGCATCTTTAATGTATTCAATCGGCATATTTTGCGGAATATCTTGACCGGTTAGAATTTTTTCTGCCTGATTAGCATTAATTAAGCCTAATTCGTAATAATCCATTCCAAATGTTCCAACTGCTCCTTTTGAAAGTAAATTTACTTCTCCGCAAATTACAGGGATTCCAAACTGCATTGCTGTTTTTGAGATCAGCGTCATATTTGATGCAACAACATTATCTGTGGGCGTGTATATAGCGTCGACTTTTCCTGATATAGATTCTACTATTTGCTGAATTTCGGTAACCTGACTAAATGTAATCTCTTTAGCATGAAGTCCTAGCTTTTGAGCTTCACCTAAAGCTATTTCGGCTTGAAATTTAGAATTTGCCTCACTGGAAGAGTACAAAATTCCAATACTTTCTGCATTAGGCTTAAGTTTTTTTATCAATTCAATTTGTTTAGAAATAGGAGCCAAATCAGAGGTTCCGCTTATATTGGTATCGGGCTTTTGATTGGATTTTACAAGATTTACATCAACCGGATTGGTTACTGCAGAAATTAAAATGGGAATTTTTGAAGTTACTGCAGCTGTTGATTGTGCTGCGGGAGTAGCTATTGCAAAAATTAAGTCACAATTTTCGGCCACAAATTGATTTGCAATTAAGGTACAGTTTGATTGGTCACCTTGTGCATTTTTGTATTCTATTTGCACATTCAAGTTTAATTTGTTTATACCGTCTATAAAACCTTGCCTTGAGGCATCCAGAGCTTCGTGTTCAACAAATTGTAAAATACCGATTTTAAAATTTTTTTTATTTGAATTTTTATGTTTTAGCATTAATAAAGTGATTAATAACATAAAGCCTAAAAATAAAGGCCACCATCGTTTCTGTCCCATGTTTAAAACTCCTTTATAATAAAGTTTTTTGTTTACAATAATAAATAAGGGGTATCGTATGTCATAAGATAATAAAATTGTCATCATATTCCTCCTAAAATAAAAAAGAGCCCAACTTTTTGGTGTTAGGCTCTTTAACATATAAATTTAAAAAGCCATTACAAATATCTTTTTTGATACCTGTAATGGCAAACTAAATATTACAGATATCAATTATCCGTAATAGCTATACCAATTATTCAATTTTATCAAATTAAACTGAACAAATTTCATTTTTAAATAACTCCAAATAATAATTTCTTATTTATATAGTATCATATCTAAAAATTTTTGTCAACTACATATAGAGAGATGTAGCACGAAAAGCAAATTTAAATCAAAACTCTTAAAATTGTACGAGAATGGAGAATATAATTAAGCATAATTTTAAAGATATCCTTTTTAACGTGTATTCTGGATTTAAAATTAAAATATTAGGCCTTGTCTGAAAAATAAAAAATAGTTAAAGTGGAAAAATTGATAGACACGAAAAAATATGCTCATTAAGATAATTTTAATATATTTTTAAAATTTAACTCTTCTGTCTCTGTATTCATTTTCTTCGGTTTATCTATGAATTGGCTAAAATATATAGTTTATTTCTATTTTTCAGACAAGGCCTAACCAAACCCACGTATTTTAATAATTTAAATGTTTTATAATAATATTATAATGGCGTTGTAATTAGAGACTGATATGCATAATTATTAAACCTTAGTGTATTTTTCAAGTTTTCATTTTTTTTATAGCGTCATACATATTATCTGATTTAAAAAGGCTTGTCCCTGCGACGCATATATCTGCTCCGGCATTTTTGACAAGTTTTATAGTATCAAAATTAATTCCTCCGTCTACTTCTATTAAACATTTGAGATTATTGCTAGTTATGGCACTTTTGAGCTTTTCTATTTTTGTAAGCTGGCTTGTCATAAATTTTTGACCGCCGAATCCGGGTTCTACTGTCATGACAAGAATAACATCTATCAGAGGTAAAAACGGAAAAATTTTTGTTAAGTCCGTACTTGGTCTAAATGATATCCCCACATTTTTATTTAAAAGACGAATTTTTTTAATCGTATCGATAGGGTTTAATGTAGACTCGATGTGAAATGTTATAATATCTGCACCTGCATTTGCAAATTCATTTATATATTTTTGAGGGTTGGATATCATCAAATGTACGTCAAACGGCAAAGAAGTCATATTGCGAAGAGACTTTACAACACCGGGACCAAAAGATATATTTGGAACAAAATGACCATCCATAATATCCATATGAACCAAATCAGCACCGGCCTTGTCTGTTTTAATAATTTCTTTACCCATTTCCGCAAAGTTACAAGCGAGCATAGATGGAGCAATTTTCATAAAATTCACCTTTCACAAAACAAAGTTATAAATTTAAAATTGCATGAAAAAACAGATTTATTAAAAAATGTACAAACCATTTTATGAAGTAGTTTTAAGTTCGGCCTGCAGGACAGCAAGCTTTGCTGAAGCCACACGAAATGGAGAGCAAGAGATATAATTGATTCCTAATGTACTGAGAAAGCTAATCGAGTCCGGATTTCCACCATGTTCTCCACATACCCCAAGTTTTAAATCAGGATTAATTTTTTTACCTAGAGTGCATGCTGTTTCCATAAGTTTTCCTACTCCGTCAACATCAAGCTGTTGGAAAGGGTCAAATTCAAAAATTTTGTTTTCATAGTAGTAATTTAGAAATTTAGAAGCATCATCTCGACTAAAACCGAAAGTCATTTGAGTTAAATCATTTGTTCCAAAACTGAAGAAGTCAGCCTCTTTGGCTATCTTATCCGCAGTAAGAGCTGCTCTTGGAAGCTCAATCATTGTTCCGATTTTATAATCCATTTTTATATTTGACTCATTTATAAGTGTATCTGCAGTCTCTTTTATTATCTTTTTCACAAATATAAGTTCTTTTACATCTCCTACAAGAGGAATCATAATTTCCGGAATAATTTTATACTCCGGATGTTTCTTTAAAACTTCAATTGCTGCACCTATTAGTGCAGAAGTTTGCATTTGAGCAATTTCAGGGTACGATATGAACAATCTGCATCCACGATGTCCCATCATTGGATTAAATTCCTTAAGCCTTTCTATTATTGCTGCCAAATTTTTTATGGAAATATTCAAAGATTCTGAGAGTTCCTTGATTTCACTTTCTTTTTTAGGAAGAAATTCATGTAAAGGAGGATCTAACAATCTAACAGTCATCGGTAGACCTTTAAGTTCTAAAAACATATTTTTAAAATCTTCCATTTGAAATGGCAGTAATTTATTTAATGCAATTTTTCTGTCTTGCGTATTTTGTGCGACAATCATTTCCCGTACTGCATTAATTCTTCCTTTTTCAAAAAACATATGTTCAGTACGACAAAGTCCCACACCTTTAGCCCCTAATTTTAAAGCATTTCTTATGTCTTTGGGCGAGTCTGCATTTACAAAAACTTGTAAATTACACATTGAGTCAGTCCAACTCATAAATTCAGCGAATTCTTCCGTAATTTCCGCCGGAACGGTAGGGATAGGTTTGTCATATATATATCCGGTTGACCCGTCAATAGATATTATATCTCCCTCTTTCAGTATTTTTCCGCCGAGTTCGAAAGATTTTTCCTTTTCATTTATGTGAATTTCTTCACAGCCTGATACACAACATGCACCCATTCCTCTTGCCACAACTGCGGCATGGGATGTCATTCCCCCCCGAGCTGTTAGAATGCCTTCGGAAACATTCATACCTTCAATATCTTCGGGCGAGGTCTCCAAGCGTACCAATATAACCTTTTCTCCTTTTTCCGTAAGAGATTTTGCCCTATCTGCACTAAATACCACTTTTCCGCATGCTGCCCCGGGAGATGCCGCAAGACCTTTGCCGATATGAACGGATTTGCTTAAAGATTCCTTTTCAAATTGTTTGTGAAGGAGTGCAGAAATTTGGTTCGGAGTAATTCGTAAAAGAGCCTCTTTTTTACTTATTTTACCCTCTTTTACCATATCGTACGCAATTTTTAAAGCTGCGGTAGACGTCCGTTTTGCGTTTCTTGTTTGGAGCATATAGAGTTTATTATCTTCAATTGTAAATTCCATATCTTGGACGTCACCATAATGGTTTTCCAGCTTATGAGCAATTGTATTGAATTCATCATATATATGAGGCATTTCATCTTTTAATTTTTCTATCGGTGACGGAGTTCGAATCCCGGCGACAACATCTTCACCTTGAGCATTTATAAGATATTCTCCGAATAACTTGTTTTCTCCGGTAGATGGATTTCTGCTGAAAGCGACACCTGTTCCCGAATTATCACCGAAATTTCCAAATACCATCATCTGAATATTTACAGCTGTTCCCCAATCATACGGAATTTTATTAATCTTTCGGTAAATATTTGCACGAGGATTATCCCAAGACTTAAATACTGCTCCAACAGCCTTTATTAGCTGAATCTTAGGATTTTGAGGAAATATGTCATTTGTTTTTTCGGTATATATTTTTTTGAACTTTTCTATAAGCAATTTTAAATCAGACTCATCTAACTCCGAATCTGATTGTAAATTCTTTCTTTGCTTAATATTTTCAATTTCAGCTTCATAAAGGGATGATGGTATTTCATTTACAACGTCTGAAAACATTTGAATAAACCTTCTAAATGAATCATAAGAAAATTTCGGATTTCCGGTTAATTTGCAAAGACCATCTGTAATTTCGTCATTTATCCCCAGATTGAGGATTGTGTCCATCATACCGGGCATGGAAACCCTTGCCCCGGAG
>CAQJOC010000012.1:11261-14974 GCA_948815685.1 uncultured Eubacteriales bacterium
CGACACCAAAAGTGGAGATTGAGAGGAACCGAAAGTTTTGCCCGAAAGGGATTCGATTTTACTTATACCCTCAAAAATTTCATCTTTTATATAATCAGGAAGGCATTTATTATTTTTATAATATTCTGAGCATACTTCGGAAGAAATCGTAAATCCAAAAGGTACCGGCATCCCCAATGATGTCATTTCAGCCAAATTTGCCCCTTTTCCACCCAATATATCTTTCATTGTGCTATTACCTTCAGAAAATAAATATACATATTTTTTCTTCATATCCAAAAGCATCTGCCTTTCAATTAATTACCTTTTTAATATTTTTTATATTTTATTTTTTATATTTTATTTTCTATATTTTATTTTCTATATTTTATTTTTTATCATTTATTTTTGATAATTAAAATTATCTGATATATAAATCTTTACCTCCCAAAAAACAAATACAGTTTTGAATTTATATTTTTTAAGCTGTTCAACTACAAATAAAAAATATTGTTTAATGGATATCTATTAAAATAAGTAATTAAATATAAGTGTACCAAACAGTAAGTTATATTTCTACTAAGTTTTTTAAATAAATTGTATAAAATTTTGTTTTATAGGAAAAAATAAAGATAAATAGTCAAATAGTTTGAAAAAATATATAAAAAAGATAAAAAAGATAAAAATATTTCTTATTTTTTAATAGTTTTATTAAATAGCGAGCATAAAAAACTCTCTTCTCTTTACATCTTCTCTTATAGTATATACCCTTTACTAATCAAATATAGTTTCTTAATTTTTAGTTTTGATAAACATTTATTGATTTTGAGATACTTTAATACCAAGTAAAAACAGTAAAGTAAGAATGGTAAAGTAGAAATAGTAAAATAAAAGTAGGAGAAAAAACAAGGGAAAAGGCAAAAAATGTAAAACTATTGACAAAATTAAGAAAAGTCAAATAAACTTATAATATGTTATTATTGTACTTGAAAAAAAATAACGTATATTATATTATAAAAAACAGTGTTTTTATTACTTTATAATAAGGTGGTGAACGGAGAATGTCTGATACTTGTTGTATTATTCTGGCAGCAGGAGAAGGGAAAAGAATGAACTCAGATGAACCTAAAGTTTTGTCAAAAGTTTTATTTAAACCTATGCTCGGATGGATTATAGATGCTGTTTCGGGAAGCAATATCGAAAATATTTGCGTAGTTAAAGGATTTAAGCATGAAATAGTGCAAAAATACTTGGACAGTTTGGATATAAAATGCGAAAGCGTAATACAAACCGAAAGAAAAGGTACTGCACATGCTGTTATGACGGCTAAAGAATTTCTTGAAAGTCATAAGGGAAGCGATGTGCTTGTACTTGGTGGGGATTCCCCGTTTATAGATAAAGAAACCATAATTAATTCTTATCAAATTCATAAGACTGAAGGCAATTCGGCAACAATAATTTCTTCTAAAGTGGATAATCCTTTTGGATATGGAAGGATTATCAGAAGTACGCTTGACAATACGGTTATCGGCATTATAGAAGAAAAAGATGCGGATAGCAAGCAGAGGGCTACAAAAGAAATAAATTCGGGGGTATATTGGTTTAAAATCGATGACCTTTTATCAAAATTGTTTGAAATAGGGAATAATACGTCTCAAAACGAGTATTATTTAACTTCGATTATTAAGTTATTTATTGAAGATGGTTTTAAAGTTAATGCTTTTAACGCAAAATCTTCGGAAATTGTTTTGGGAGCCAATGATTTAAGACAACTGGAATATTTAAATACTATTGCAAAGAATAATATAATCGACAAATTAATTGAAAACGGGGTTGACATTCCATGTCGTGATGGTGTTATTATAGGATGTGATACCATTATTCAAGATAAGGTGACAATTTTCCCAAATACTATGATTTTGGGAAAATCGGTTATTCTCAAAGGTGCAAAAATTGGTCCGAATTCTCAAATATTAGACAGTAAAATAGGCGAAAATGCGGTTTTCAATTCTAGTTGCTGTAAAAACAGTGTTATTGCAAATGATACGATTGTGGCTCCGTTTACTTATGTGGAAGGTGGCGGTTCGGAAATAAATATTTGATTTAAAAAAATATTTAAAGAACAGTTGAGGTAAATTATGAAATAAGGAAAGATGAGACTATTGACTAAGTAGAAGATATTGAAAAAGAGGAAGAAAAAACAGGTAAAAAAAAAGAAAAAAGAAAATAGCAAAAAAGGGAAAAAAGGAAAAAAAGGGAAAATAAAGGGAAGAAACTATTTTATTGGGAGGAAACTAGCAAATGAATTTCCATGGGAAGGATATCAAAGTTTTTACGGCAAATTCCAATCCGGATGTCGCCAAAGGGATATGTGACATATTGGGAATTGAACTTGGTAAGTCAGAGACAACTACTTTTAGTGACGGAGAAATTTCAGTTTCACTTTGTGAGTCGGTAAGAGGTTCGGATTGTTTTATTGTACAGTCCACGTGTTCTCCGGTAAATGACAATCTTATGGAACTTTTAATAATGATTGACGCAATGAAACGTGCTTCGGCAGGAAGAATCACAGCGGTAATTCCGTATTTCGGATATGCCCGACAAGATAGAAAAGCAAAATCCAGAGACCCGATATCCGCCAAATTGGTAGCTGATTTGATAACAACAGCCGGTGCAGACAGACTACTGACCATGGACCTTCATGTACCTCAAATAGAAGGCTTTTTTAATCTTCCCGTTGACCATCTTATCGGATCACCACTTCTTGCTTCTTTTATAAAAAATAATGTAGACGGATTTGACCCTGAAGAATTTACGGTACTGGCCCCTGACCTTGGTTCAATAGCGAGAGCAAGACAGTTTGCAACACGTCTAGGATGTCCTTTAGCTTTAATTGATAAACGTCGGCAAAGAGCAAATGTTTGTGAAGTGGTTAATATAATAGGAGATGTAAAAGATAAAAAAATAATTTTAGTTGATGACATAATTGACACAGCAGGGACAATTTGCAATGCAGCAGAAGCAATAACGCAAATAGGCGGTGCGAAAGAAATATATGCATATGCCACTCATGCTGTTTTATCCGGACAAGCTATAGAGCGACTGAAAAATAGTTTAATCAAAAAAGTTATTCTTCTTGATACAGTACCTATACCAAAAGAAAAAATGCTTGATAATTTTGAAGTTTTACATGTGGCACCGACGTTTGCGGAAGCAATAAGAAGAATATACATAGATAGTCCGGTATCTTCTCTGTTTGATTAATATTTTAAAAAATTTTTGAGAATACATATAAATGTGATTTGTTCATGTACTGTATAGTTAAATTTAGAAAAACAGATTGATAAAATAGATTAATTTTTGTTTTTTGGTTTTTATTAACGAGCAATTATAAAGCTATTTCGGATAAAAAAGGGTACTTTTAAAAAGTAGTTTATGAAAAATATAAAAGATGAAATATAGGAAACATTGGAAGACTTAGGGGTAAAATTAAAGAAAAATCAGAATAAAAAGCAAAAGCAAAAGATAAAAGTAAAAGCAAAAGCAAAAGCAAAAGATAAAAGTAAAAGTAAAAGTAAAAGTAAAAAATAAAAGTAAAGGTAAAAGATAAAAATAAAAGGAAAGATGAAGATAAGGATAGAAGATAAAAGCAGAAAATGCCGAAATGTTGTGTGGAGAACTTCAAAATGAATATTTTTAACAATTTCGCAAAACTATTTTCTTCCAGAAAAGAG
>CAQJOC010000012.1:15006-19696 GCA_948815685.1 uncultured Eubacteriales bacterium
AAATATATAATAGCAGGACTTGGTAATCCTGGAATGAAATATGAAAATACCAGACATAATGCAGGCTTTATAGCCATAGATAGCCTAAGTGAAAATTTAGGGGTAAGTTTAAATACAAAAAAATTTAAGGCCCAGTGTAAAGTATGTGAACTTTTTGGAGAAAAGGTTATTTTGATGAAACCTGAAACTTTTATGAATTTGAGCGGAGAATCGATTAAAGAAGCGATGACATTTTATAAAATTCCTCCGGAAAGGGTTATAATTTTATTTGATGACATTTCTCTCCCCGTTGGTAAAATAAGAATAAGAAGAAGTGGCTCACACGGGGGACAAAATGGAATGAAAAATATAATAAATATTTGTAAATCGGATAAATTTCCCAGAATAAAGATTGGTATAGGACAGAAACCTAACGATGAATGGGATTTAGCCGATTGGGTTATTTCAAAGTTTAATAAAGAAGAAAGAGAAACAGTTGACGGGATTATAAAAAATGTCGAATCCGCTTTAAATTTAATTATCAAAGGAGACATTGAAAAAGCTATGAATAGATATAATTAAAAGAAAGGTGATTTTATAAAACTTTATGGAAATTTTTAAAGATATTCTTTATCAGGTTCCGGAATATAAAACACTTGTCTCTTGGCTTACAAAAGACAGGTTCTCTTTTATTGTAACGGGGCTTTCTGAAATACATAAGGCACATATTTTATCTACTTTGTGCAAAAACAAAGAAATTAAAAAAGCTGTGGTGGTTACCGCGACTGAAAATGAGGCATTTGAAATTAGTGATGATTTGTCTTCGTTTGGAGTAAATGCCTGCGTTTTTTGTATAAGAGATTTTTGTTTTAGAGATTTGGAAAAAGAATCAAGGGAATATGAATATGCGAGGCTAAAAACACTTGCAAAAGTAACCGGCGGTGAATATGATGTTTTGCTTGTCCCTATTGAAGCTGCTATTTTTCATACGATCCCTCCGGATGTCTTTAAAACCCACTATTTCACACTGAAAAAAGGTCAGGAAATCACGATTGATGAAATTCGGAAAAGGCTAGTCGACAATGGTTATGAACAGTTTGACACCGTGGATGGTGCAGGACAGTTTTCGGTCCGTGGGGGAATACTTGACTTTTTTTCTTCGGATGCCGATAATCCCGTAAGAATTGAGTTTTTTGGTGATGAAATCGAGAGTATTGCCGAATTTGATAAAGTAACTCAAAGAAGATTAAATTTTTTGGAAAAAACAGTTTTTATACCCTCCAGAGAAGTTTTTATTAGTGAATTTACTGATAAAGATATTTTAATCGATAAATTAAAAAGTCTTGCTGACTCTCTAAAAGACAAAAATTCCAAAGCATATGATATCTTATCGGAAGAAATTGACAAACTTTCTTTAGGTATAGAAATAAGCTCTATGGATAAATTCATTGATTTTATATATCCGCAAAAAAGTCTAATTTTTGATTATATTCATGAAGACATTCCGATTTTTCTGTCAGAGGAAGCTAAATTAAAGGAAGTTTTAAAAGCTGTTACAGCAAGATGGAAAGAAGAACTTGAGGGGTATTTTTTAGATGGTACTCTCTTTAAAGAATTGGGAAACGGTTATATAGAAGACGAATGTTCCCTTGAAAATATTTTTTTAAAGAGACAAATTATTTGCATGAATCTGTTTTCTGGAAAATCAAATGGTTTTGTCTCTAAAGATATTTCAAAAAATAATATATTGGATTTTAATGCAAAAAGTTTTCCTCCATGGAGGGGAGATATTGAGACTTTGGCAAATGAATTAAAATCTATCACGGATTCGGGCGAAAGTGCTTTGGTTGTATCAGGAAATGAGAAATTTGCCGGACTTTTATCCGAAGATTTAAAAAGTTTTGACATTAATGTAAGATTTTCAAAAAACTGTACCCAAATATCAAAAAAAGAAATTGTTGTTACAAGCGGAAGTCTGTCAAATGGATTTAAGTATGAAAATTCACCGATTCTTGTAATAAGTTATGGTAAATATAAAGCTAAAAAAAAGACCCGAGAAAAGGTTAAAGGAAAAATTAAAGATAAAGTAAAAACTAAAATATTTGACCTTTCTGACCTTAAAGAAGGAAGCTATGTTGTACATTCCGAGCATGGTATAGGGCTATTTCTTGGAATACACAGAATCGACATGAACGGAATCGTAAAAGATTATATAAAGATAGCTTATGATAAGAATGATATTTTATATGTTCCGGTAACTCAAATGGATATGGTTTCCAAATATATAGGGACAAAAGAAGACGTTAAATTAAAATTAAATAAACTTGGCGGAACAAGCTGGACAAAAACAAAGAAACGCGTCAAATCAGCTGTAAAGGATATAGCAAAAGAACTTATGAAACTATATGCAGAAAGAATGAATGCTCCCGGTTTTGCTTTTTCCGAAGATGATGAATTTCAAAAAAATTTTGATTCCAGATTTGAATATGAGGAGACAGAAGACCAATTAAGAAGTATCGATGAAATAAAAAGAGATATGCAAAAAAAGGCACCTATGGACAGGCTTCTTTGTGGAGATGTTGGGTTTGGAAAAACAGAAGTTGCATTGAGAGCTGCATTTAAATGTTTGGAAAACGGAAAACAATGTGCAATGCTTGTGCCTACCACAGTCCTTGCCTGGCAACATTATCATACAGCTTTAAAGAGATTTGAAGGATTTCATTTTAATATACAGCTTCTTTCCAGATTCAGAACTGCAAAACAGCAAAATGAAGTTATAAAAGGTATAAAAAACGGAAGCGTTGAATTTGTTATAGGAACTCACAGATTGATTCAAAAGGACGTTGTTTTTAAAGATTTGGGGCTTGCGATCATAGATGAAGAACAACGCTTTGGAGTGGCACATAAAGAAAAGTTTAAAGCTCTTGCAAAAAATGTGGATATTTTAACTCTTTCGGCAACACCTATTCCACGTACGCTTAATATGGCAATGTCCGGGATACGTGATATGTCTACTCTAAACGAATCTCCTCAAGACAGATTCCCTGTTCAGACATATGTTATGGAATACAGCAAAGGCGTTATTTTTGAGGCAATTAGAAAAGAAATACGTCGTTCGGGTCAAGTTTATTACCTCCATAACAGGGTGGAATCAATACAAAATACCGCCAGTGAGATAGAAAGAGAAATTCCCGAGGCGATAGTCGGAGTTGCACATGGTCAGATGTCGGAAAAAGAGCTTTCTGACGTTTGGGAAATGCTTATTGAGAAGAAAATAAATGTTTTGGTATGTACAACAATAATAGAAACGGGAGTAGATGTCCCGAATGTTAATACATTAATTATAGAAAATGCAGATTGTATGGGACTTTCACAGCTTCATCAGCTTAGAGGAAGGGTTGGAAGGTCTTCTAAAAGAGCATATGCTTATTTTACATTTAGAAGAAACAAAGTTTTAAGTGAAGTGTCACAAAAAAGACTATCCGCAATAAAAGATTTTACCGAATTTGGTTCGGGATTTAAAATAGCAATGAGAGATTTGGAACTAAGAGGTGCGGGAAACATAATAGGTGCCCAACAGCATGGAAATATGGAAGCTGTGGGGTATGATATGTATATTAAGCTTTTAGAAGAAGCAATTAAAAAAGAAAAAGGCGAAGATTCCGTTGAGTCTGAGCTTGAATGTCTGATTGACATAGAAGCAAGTGCATATATTCCCGAGGGATATATATCGTCTTTTGGTGAAAGACTAAGTATGTATAGAAGAATATCTGATATAAGGACGGAAGAATCCGTTAAAGACATTGTAAATGAATTAAAAGACAGATTTGGGAATATTCCCGCGGAAACTGTAAATCTTATAAATATAGCATATATAAGAAGTTTAGCTTCAAATTTGGGAATATGTGAAATAAAACAGAGAAATAGAGTTATATTCATATATCAAAAAGAATTTGATTTTAAAAAAATTTCATGCATAATGAATCAAATGAAAGGTAAAGCTGTTTTAGATTCAGGTGTTAAACCTCATTTATTGATAAAAGTAGAAAATAATGAAAGGGCCATAGACTTGCTTAACAAGGCATTTTATGTGGAAAGGATTGTGGAATAAGTGAAAAGTTTTTTTAATAAAAATATGAATAATAAATTAATTTTTTTGTTAGTTCAGATTTTTTTTATGTATTTATTAAATAATTCCACTATTCATAACCTTAGAGGAAAAGTTTATGCAGAGACTACGGGAAAGTACTTGACAACAGAAGTAGAGCAAGCAAAAGCAAAGAAAGCAGCTAAAGATATTTCTAAAAAACCTTCGGCCGTGGAAAGGAGTAAATCAGATACAGACAGGGATTCATCTATAAAAAAGTCAAATGAAAATAAATCTAAAAGTGAAAATAAGAAAAACAATAAAGATAAAGACAAAAGCCAAAAAAGTTATGATAAATCGGAAACGAACGCTTCTCAAGAAGAATCCGTAAAAAATTATGTATCGAATCAAAATGAAAACAGCGAAAATTCGAGTGATAGTTTTGCTTTTATAAAGACAAATACAGAGGTAAACGGGCTGCTTAAAGATGGAAAAATACTCCTTTACACAGGGATTTTATTTATAGTAATTTCAGTCGTCGGATTATTTATGACTTTAAGACCCAGAAAAATGAGGTTTAAAAGAAAGAGGCGTCTCAGATTTAAATAGAAATTAAAAAGTCAA
>CAQJOC010000013.1 GCA_948815685.1 uncultured Eubacteriales bacterium
CTTTTATTTTATATCAAAAGGAGCTTTTATTATAATTTTGCTAAAGCTTTCACCCACGGCACAGCCGGGGGTTTTGTATACCAAAAATTTAAAGAGTACTTTTGGCAGTAAAGTACTTTTTATGACCCAAAAACGTAGTAATTTCACTGTTAAGTTTTTCGTGTGAACAGGCCCTAGGTTATTAACAGGCGAAGAAAAATTTGTATACGGTGACAGTGGCTATCTTGGAGCAAAGAAGAGAAAAAATGCGGTTATAAAAAATAATAATGGAGAAAAAATTAAGTACCAAATCAACAGGAGACCTTTACAGGTCAAGAAACTTTCAAAAAGTGGGCAATACAAAGCAAAAAATTAGAACACCAAAAATCATCCATGCTGACAATGCTTCTTTAAAACTTTTGTCTATGCTTTCAACAACTTTGCTCTACATAAATTTTCTTTACCCTCATTTAAAATCTGCTTTTTCTTCTTTTATTTAACGCATCTCTCTTGGCACTATCTTAAATTTTTGTGTATTGACAATAAAATATTATTATATTATTATTTAGATGATAATATTTGAAAGTAAATATACAAAAAAGAAAAAATAATCATAAAAAATGTGAGTATTAAAGAATAAGCGTAAAAGATATGTATTAGAAAAAAATAAAAGATAGAAAACTTTGATATTATTGATTTATACAATAATTAGAACAAATATACAATGGCATTATATCAAAAATATTAAATACATGGTTATCATAAATTAATATATTTTTTGGTTAAACCTAGGGCAAGATTGCCAATTGATAAAATTTAAGGATATTATCATTTTATCAAATTTATTCATAATTTCTTTGTTTTTCTAATTGTATCTTTTATTATCTATCTTTAATATAACCCAATATTTAATTAAGGAGAATGTTTAAATTGAAGAGATACTTTTTTAAAAACATAATTAAATGTATATCTGTTTTTTTTATATCAATAATATTATCTGGAGCTTTCACGGTAAAGGTATCGGGGATAAGAATAGAAGACCTGCAAGGAGATTTGAAAAAATTATATGACGATTTAACTCCCAGGGCTCAAGAAAAGTTTGAAGAAGTTTTTCTTTCTATATATAGCAGTTTGGATGAACAAAATCAAAAAAATTTCGATAGGCTGCTTTTGCCCTCGTTGGTTTCCTTATTTCAAATACCTCAAAGAAATAAAATGTCATTTAATTTTTCTAATTTTCTTGGTGGCATAATAAATTTTTTAGATTCTATAGATGATCCTATAACCAAACAACAAGTGGCATTTTTAATGGGCGTTTGCCCTATAAAAGAAAATGAAGAAGTAGTAGGCTTTTTAGTCGCATCTAAAAAAATGGTAGATTTTACAACAAAATGTAAATCGGGTATAAATGCTTTTTTTCAGAGACTAGGTTATAATGCATTAAAAAGTAAATTCGACACTTCCATCATTTTACGAAATTCTTTTTACCCATTGAAGCTTAATCCGGACGAGGGACGACACTGGAGTGTTAGAATTAAACAAGGGGTTAATACCGATACACTCCGGTCTGTTAACAAAACAGACGAACCTTCCTCAAATTTTCCAGAATCTAACGAAGCAAATAGATATTCTTTAGATTTTTCAAACATTAGCGAAACAAATGAAGAATTTAAGCTCATGCCACCAATAGATAACTCACTTTCTTCACTGCAATATGACGAAATGGTCGAAGAATTTAATCCTATGGATCCTAGCACCTACTTAAAAAACACGCCAAATAATAATATCTTTAGTGATGATGAGACTTTTAGTGATGCTAAGATCTTAGATTATTCTAATTTTGGTTCTACACCGATAAATAGCTTTAATTGCGAAGAAAAAAATAAAGAGGATTTTCAGTTCTCTTTGAGTTTGCAACAAAATTTAATATAAAATTTTAAGTAAATAAGCAACAATAGGTCGTGATATATAGGCATTTTGGCAAAAATATCAATAGATGTTAATTAAAAATTTGTGTTATAATTATCTATAAAAATACTTCATATTAATAATATATAGATTTGAGTATTCAAAAACGGATAAAGAATAAAGCTAAGCTATGCAAAAAGTGAATTTTTGTTTAAGGGGTAATTTTTTTGAAAGCTGTAGAAAGTCAAAAAAAATGCGATGGATACAAAATTTTAAAAAATCTTTTTGATGAAAACACAATGGAGGAAATTGCTCCTTTTTTTAAATATGATGAGATTGCCCCAGGAATAATTTGTGGATTTGGGAGAATTAAAGGATATCATGCTTATGCTTTTGCACAAAGCTTAGACTTAAGCGGAGGGATGATGTCAAAATCCCAAGCTTTTAAGCTTATGAAACTTTATTCCCTTGCAGAAAAAACAGGAGCTCCGATTGTAGGTGTATTTAACTCCAAAGGAGCGTCTTTAATAAGTAAAAATCAGGCTTTAGAGGCATATGTAAAAATTAGCCAAAAATGCTGCCAACTTTCCGGAGTGGTTCCCCAAATCTCGCTTGTGGTTGGTATGTGTTATGGAACTATGGCATCAGTTGTGTCTTGCTCTGACATAGTGATAATTACAAAAGATGGAAAACTTGGTTTCGATATTGGCGGAGAAAATAGTGATGCCGAAAAGTCTTGCATAGACGGAACATCGGATATAATGGCCGAAAATGAAAATGAAGCAATTGAAAAGGCAAGAAATCTGATATCTATGTTGCCGAGTAATAATCTTTGTGGAAATAGAACAGTGGAATTTAATGAGCAAGAAAATTTAAATATATCAATAGCAAATGAGAAAAATAAGCATGAAATTATAAATAAAATTTGTGATAAAAGTAGTTTTATTGAAATAAAGAAAGACTTTGGAAAGCATTTTATTACAGGTTTTGCATCGATTAAGGGCAAAGTATGTGGGATTATATGTTCAAATCCCGCCGTCTTGGATTGTGCTGATTATGACTCTTGTTCTAAAGTTGCAAAATTTATTATGATGTGCGACTCTTTTTCTATTCCTCTTATTACTTTGGCCGATACGCAAAATTTTTCATCAATAAATGGAGCATCTAAGATATTTTGTGCTTACTCAAATTCTACATGTATAAAGCTCAGTGTGATTACAGGAAAAATTTATTCCGGGACTGCTTATACCGCACTATGCGGCAGAGGAATGCAAGATTTGATTTTTTGCTGGACAACAGGAGGTGTTTCAGCTCTTAAGCCTCAAACTGCAGTGGAAATTTTGTGGAAAGACAGGCTACATGGTGATGGTGTGGATTTTAAGCAAAAGCGCAAAGAATTAGAAGAGGAATATATAAAAACAGAAGTCGGAGCGATTAGGTCTTGTGAAATAGGGCTTGCAGATTATATAATTTATCCAGATGAAACAAGAGAAAAGCTTGCGCTTGCTCTAGAGTCTTTGGAAAATAAAAGAGAAAGAACTTTACCTAAAAAACATACAAACATAAATATGTAAAATAAATAAATTAAAAATTTTTTAAGTTATAAATTAAAATAAAATTTTTATTTTTTATTCTGTTATGAATTTTACAAGTTGAGATGACTAAATTTTGGTGGTTTATTCAAATTAATTCTATATAGTCTATTCAATCGGTAAAATTTATCAAAATTTTTTAATTTAATCAACAAACAAAATGGTCCTTTTTTCAAATTATTGAGTTATTATAAAAAAGATAATACTAAAAAACAAAAATCCACAAAGAAAACTAATTTTGTGGGATGTAAATTAAAGTGAATAATTATTGTAAAAATCTAATAAATGCTAAAATTGGAATTTGTGGGAGAGAAAAATAGTGAAAAATCTTAGAGTAACAGTAAATGGAAAAACTTATGAAGTAGTTGTTGAAGAAGTAGAAAAAGGCAAAAGTTCAAAGGAAAAATTTTTAAAAGAACAGGATGAGAAAAATGAACTGACACTTGATAATATTGAGAATGAAAGTATAGAAAAAAATGTTAAAATTGAGGGCACAGCAATAAAAGCACCTATGCCGGGAACCATAGTTTCTGTAAAAGCTGAAATCGGAAAAAAAGTTTTAAAAGGCGAAGTGCTGATTATCTTAGAAGCAATGAAAATGGAAAATGAGATAATCGCACCATTTGATGGAGAGATAACATATATAGATGTAAAAAAAGGAGATTATGTAGATTCAGGGAAAGATTTAATATTTTTAAAATAACTTTCTGCAAAATCAGTTTTGGACGCTCAAAAATCCGATATTTTTTATAAATAAAATGTCAAAATTTACATTTTTTCCCTCTATCCTAAAGTCATCAATAAACAAATATTTTACCTTTTTGCTTATGGGTATGTTTTGATTTCGCACGAAATCTAATAAAAAATGCGTAATAGAAATTTGATTTTCAATAATCAAGCAGTTAAAGCATTATAGTTTATATAAATAAAAGAACAGTGAAAACTTCCACAAATGTTTAAAGCATTGACATCTTTTAAACAATCCAAAACCATCTGCTGACATATTCCCTACTTTTAAAGTTCATAATTTTAATTTAAGCGCCATATGGACGTGGCTTTACCACGGGCGGACCTTCTATACGCGTCAAAGGTGGTAAATTTGCCGGTACTTTTCTATGTGGAGGTGGGGGCTCCGGATAACTAAATCTTCTTGGTGGGGGTGGACTATACGGAGCCACCATTGGCGATTCAATGTATAATGCTTGCCTTTTTGGAACTTCCACTTTCACAAGTTTTTCACCGGAAACTATAAACTTTATAAAAGGTATAGCTATACATGTAGCAAGTGCAGCAGCTATTACTGAAATTATAATTTTAATTGAAACCATATTTAATTCACCTTTATATTTTTGTTTTACTGAAATATTTTATATAATAACATTTTTTTAAAATAATGTCAATTTTTAAATTAAATTGGAGCAGCGAAGAAAATATAGGAGGAGGCTTACAGATTAGGGCCTGTTCACACAAAATTGTTGGAATAATTAGTCGTAAAAACGATATTTTAGAAAAATATTAATTTTTTACAGTTAATTTCGTATGAAACTTAAATACTGATTTTAACAGAAAATGTTTAAATTAAAAATTATTTATTATATATTTAAAGTAGGGAATTAAATTTTAAAACTTATTAAATTGCTTTTGAGGACAAGTTATAGTTAATACGGTTTATAAAGAGAGATATATATTCTGATATATACATCTTACTTACAGTACCTGGATTATGTAGTGTGATATTATTTATTTTGTTATTTATGAAGAGCATTATATAAAACTAAAAAAAGAAAATATGGAGGAAGTAGAAATGGATTTAATTGAAATAGCAAGACAATTAGGAGAAGAAATACAAAATGATGAACTCTATATAAAAGTTAGAATTAGTGAACAAAAACTTGAAATGGATGAAGAATTTCAGAAACTTATGAAATCATTTAATGAAGAAAAAAGCAAAATAAATGAAGAAATCAGCAAAGAAGAACCGAATCAAAGCAAAATAGAAGCTTTGAATAAATCTATTTCGGAAAAATATGAAAAAATAGGGAAGAACCCGAATATGATTTCGTATCAAAAATCACAAAAAGAACTTATGGATATAATAAATAAAATTAATTTTATAATATTGAAATCAGCTCAAGGAGAAAATCCGTATTCTGTTGAGAACGAAGATTATCCGGGATGCAGTGGTGTTTGTTCCGGATGCGAAGGGTGTTAGAGACCTGTGGGATGAAAACTTAAAATTATAGTCAACTGAGTTTAAAATTGATTATATGTTTTTAAGATATACAAATCGAGCTCGATGTTGGTTTATATGGCACAATATTATTTATATTGTTATTTATGAACTTGGCTTTTGTTTTTTTATTATAATTACTATAAAATAAAGACTTGCCCAAAGACCATATTTATCTGAATCAAGTAAAATTACTTTTATCTTATTTTATATTGATTAAAAATTTCAACATTATTTTAATAGGGAGGAAATAAAAATGACGGAATGTTCTCCGATGATGAGACAATATTTGGAGATAAAGGAACAATATAAAGATTCCATATTATTTTTTCGGTTAGGTGATTTTTATGAAATGTTTTATGAGGATGCAAAAATTGCATCAAAAGAATTGGAACTGACTCTTACCGCAAGGGACTGTGGCAAAGAGGACAAAGCTCCGATGTGCGGTATACCGTTTCACAGCTGTGAAGCATATATAGCAAGACTGATAGCTAACGGATATAAAGTGGCAATGTGTGATCAGATGGAAGACCCGTCAACGGCAAAGGGGATAGTTCGGAGAGAAGTTGTTCGGGTAATAACGCCGGGAACGGTTATGGAATCGAGTATGCTGGATGAATCCAGAAATAATTACATATGTTCGATATTTGTAAAAGACAGCGCTGCGGGGATTTGTTTTTGTGATATTTCAACGGGAGAACTTAAAGTAACCGAAATTTTTGATAACAATATTGCAAGACAGGTTCAAAATGAACTCGGAAGATTTTGTCCAAGAGAGATTTTGATTGGGGGAAAATTTCCACTTTTGGATTCTATTAAAGATTTTATGAAAGACAAGCTGAATTGTAATATTGAATTTTTGACTGAAGAAAAATTTAAAGTAGATATCTGTAAAAAATTGATTTTTAAACATTTTTCAGCTAATCAACTACAAGACAATCCTATAGATAAAAGAAATTTGGCATTAAGATGTGTGGGGGCTCTTTTTGCATATTTGGAAACAACTCAAAGAACAGGCATAGAGAGAATAAATAAGTTGGAATTTTATAATGATGCCGAATATATGGGGCTTGATCTTAATACGATTAGAAATTTGGAACTTGTAGAAACTATGAGGAGCAAAGAAAAACGAGGTTCTCTTTTATGGGTTTTGGATAAAACTAAGACAGCGATGGGAAAACGACTTATAAGGTCATGGATAGAGCGTCCTTTGATGAATTGTGAAGAAATAAGAAAGAGGCAAGATGCAATATACGAAATTTATAGTGAAGTTATAATCAGGGATAGAATTTCGGAACTTTTAACCGGTATGTATGATATAGAAAGATTAATTACAAGAGTAACTTATGGTTCAGCAAATGGGCGAGATTTAAGAGCATTTTTATCTGCAATATCAAAACTTCCGGAATTAAAAGATACCTTAAAAGGAAGAAAATCTCATATACTTAAGGATATATACGAAAATATGGATGACCTTAGTGATATATGCAGTTTGATTGAAAGTTCGATTGTTGAAAATCCTCCTTTTTCTATAAGAGAAGGTGGAATTATAAAAGATGGATATGATTCCGATATTGACAAGGTAAGGTATGAAATGAATGGAAGCAAAGAAATAATCGCTTCTATCGAGGAAAGAGAAAGAGAAAAGACTGGTATACCTAAGCTCAAGATAAGTTATAACAGAGTTATGGGATATTATATAGAAGTGACAAATTCGTATAAAAAGATGGTTCCGGAGGATTACATAAGAAAACAAACACTGACCGGATGTGAAAGATATTTTATAAAAGAGCTTAAAGAATATGAAGGAAGAATTTTAGGAGCAAAAGACAGATGTATACAGCTGGAATCTAAGGCTTTTGAGGAAATTCGAAAAAAAATTGCCGCTGAACTCGGAAGAATAAGTTTGAGTGCCGGGTTGGTTGCACTTTTGGATGTTTTAAGGTCTCTTGCGGACATTGCAATTCAAAATAATTTCAAGCGACCTTTAATAAATTCTGAAGATACGATTTTATTAAAAGAAAGCAGACATCCCGTAGTGGAAGCGCTTCTTACCAATGCACCATTTGTACCTAATAATGTACATCTTGACAATAGAGACAATATGATTGCGATAATTACGGGTCCCAATATGGCGGGGAAGTCAACTTATATGCGACAAGTTGCATTGATTGTTTTGATGGCTCAGATGGGAAGTTTTGTGCCGGCAGGATATGCAGAGATTGGGATTGTGGATAGTATTTTTACCAGGATTGGGGCGTCTGATGACTTAGCTTCGGGGCAGTCTACTTTTATGGTGGAAATGAATGAAGTTGCACAGATTATGAAAAATGCTACCGATAGAAGTTTGTTGATACTTGATGAAATAGGAAGAGGAACTTCTACTTTTGATGGAATGAGTATAGCAAGGGCAGTACTTGAATACACAGCGGATAAAGAAAAGCTGGGAGCTAAGACTCTTTTTGCCACACACTATCACGAACTTATCACAATAGGGGACAAGCATAACGGAATAAAAAATTATAATATAGCTGTAAAGAAAAATGGAGATAATATCACATTCTTACGCAGAATTGTACCGGGAGGAACGGATGACAGCTATGGAATTGAGGTTGCGAAACTTGCAGGGCTACCTGAATGGATTATATCAAGGGCAAAGCAAATTTTGAAAGAAATAGAGTGCGGAGAAAATGCTTATTTAGTAAATAAAGAAACGGACTTAAATTATAAAATTTCTCAAGAAGATAAGAACCAATCGGAAGAAATATTAAAAAAACTTAAAAAAACAGATGTTACGGTTTTAAGCCCGATAGAAGCGATGAATATTCTTTTTGAGCTGGTTAACATGGCAAAAAAAGAAAACATGGTTAAATAGTTTGAAGATTGGTATAATAGCCGAGGTTAAAAAATATATAAATTATGCTGTTTTAGATATTTTATATTTTTCAGACAAGCCTTAAAGTGCACAGGTTTGTCTGAAAATGAAGAGATTTAGAAACGAAAATTAGAAACAGAAATCTGAATCTTTATTAAGACGTTTTTTATTTCGCTTTTTATTTCTTTTTTTATTTCACGTTTGCCATGTGAAAAGAATGAGCAAAAAAGGACTGAAAACAAAGAGGATTGGAGGCTTTTTATGAAAAGAATTAAAATACTCGATAAAGGGATATCTGAAATGATTGCAGCCGGAGAAGTTGTGGAAAGACCGGCTTCCGTTGTAAAAGAACTGATGGAAAATTCAGTAGACGCCGGAGCAAGCAGTATAACGGTTGAAATAAGAAATGGCGGAATTTCGCTGATTAAAGTTTCGGATGATGGGTGCGGGATTTATAAAGATGATGTAAAAGCAGCCTTTTTACGCCATTCTACCAGTAAAATTCAAAATGTTTCGGATTTAGACTCTATATCAACTTTAGGATTCAGGGGAGAGGCGCTATGTTCAATTTGTGCTGTTTCAAGGGTTGAATTAATCACGGCACGGGAGGACGAAAATTTTGGGGTAAGATATTTAATTGAAGGAGGAGAAGAAAAACTTTTTGAAGAAGCGGGAAGGGCAAGAGGTACCACATTTACGGTGAGAGATTTATTTTTTAACACTCCTGCCAGGATGAAATTTTTAAAAAAAGATGTATCTGAAGCTAATGCGGTTGCTGATATTGTGGATAAGATAGCTTTATCTCATCCGGAAATTTCCGTTAAATTCATAAGAGATGGTAAACTCACTGTGAATACGCAGGGAGATGGGAAACTTTCATCTTGCATATATTCAATTTACGGAAAAGATGTTTTTGATATAATGATTCCCGTAGATTATAAATTAAACGGAATAAGTATAAGTGGTTTTATAAACAAACCGGGGAATGCGAGAGCGAGCAGGACTCTTCAAAACTTTTTTATTAATCATAGATTTGCAAAAATAAAACTTGCATCAGTGGCACTTGAAGATGCATTTAAAGGCTTCATTATGGTAGGCAAACACCCAATTTGTGTACTTTATATAGATATTCCTTATGGAGCTGTGGACGTAAATGTGCATCCGGCCAAAACGGAAGTAAGATTTGTAAACGAAAAAATGATTTTTGAGGCAATTTATTATGGAGTAAAGTCGGCCCTGATGAAAGATACCGAAAAAAAAGAAATGGAATTTGAAGTAAAAACAAAGGAAAAGGACAAAGAGGAAAATAAAAATAATGAAAAAGAAAAAAATGAAGAAAATGAAGAAAATCAAGCAGGGGAGAGCATAGATGAACTTAAAAAGGAAGCCGAGGAGGAAATAGATGAAAAAAATAGAGAAAATTTTGGAAAGACGAAAGAAATAAAAAGAGAATTTTTAGATGATTATGTCAATAATAAAAATAAGACATCGGGCAAAGAGAAAAATACAATTTTTATGGAAAATAACACTAACCCTCAATTGGATTTTTTGAGTTTGGATTCACACTTCGATATGAGACTTAATGATTGTATGGAAAATTCTTTCAAAATCTCTGTACAAAAAGAGAAGGAAGATTTTAATATAAACAAGGAGAACTTAAAGGAACAAGGAAGAATTGAAAAAATTTCAAACGAAAAAAGAAGTGAAATAGAAGTACTAGATTCCCTAAATTTTTATAATAATATTGAAAAAAAAGAAGAAAAGGAAGAAAAAGAGAAAAATACATACTCTGATTTGTGTTTAGACAACTGTTTGGAGGACTCAAATTATCCAACCAAAAGACTCCTGGGAGAGGTTTTTAATTGTTATATTTTGTTACAAGAAGATGATAAATTAATTTTTATAGACAAACATGCAGCCCATGAAAGAATTTTATATAATAAGCTTAAAAGCTGTGAAACGGAAGATAAAAAAGGAGATAATATAAAAGATAAAGAAATAATGGATGAAAAAAAGGAAGTTCCTTCTCAAGGTTTGTTGAAACCAATAATTGTGTCTTTAGATAAGGAAAGCTATTCAGGTATAATAGAAAATTTAGATTTGATGAAAAAATCCGGATATATAATTGAAGATTTCGGAAATGGTTCGGTAATTGTCAGAGGTGCACCGGTTTATTTGGATATTTCAGAAATTGAAGATTCGGTTATAGAGATTGCAGAGTATTTAACTGAAAATAAAATGAGTATTGATACAAAATATCTTGACTGGCTTTATCATAATATTGCTTGCAGAGCGGCAATTAAGGCAGGGAAAAGCAGTTCGGAGGAAGAAATCAGGAGATTACTTAATGAGCTGGAAGAAAAACCGGAGGTAATGTATTGCCCGCATGGAAGACCCATTTACATAGAATTAAAGAAAAAAGGCATAGAAAAGCAATTCGGAAGAAACGGATAAATAAGAAAAACGTAAATTAGAGAAGGTAAAAAAAGAAAGGTAAAAGAGAAAAGTAAAAGAGAAAAGTAAAAGAGAAAAGTAAAAGAGAAAAGTAAAGGAGAAAAGTAAAGGAGAAAAGTTGAAAAAATGACGAAGGAGGGATGAAGAATGCAGGGGATAGGGAAGATAGAGAATAAAACGCCGATTATTGCAATTGTAGGTCCAACAGCAACAGGGAAAACAGATATTTCAATTGAAATAGCAAAAAAATTTTCAGGAGAGATTATTTCCGCGGATTCAATGCAAATATATAAAGAATTTAAAATTTGTACAGCTAAGCCGACAGAAATTCAAATGAAAACGATTAAGCATTATATGATAGATGAAATTTCGGTTAAAGATAGTTATAGTGTTGCAAATTATGTTAAAGAGGCACAAAGATATATCCAAGAAATAAGAAAAAAAGGGAAAATACCGCTTGTTGTAGGGGGAACAGGTTTATATATTGATGCACTTTTGGGGAATTTTAGTCTTGAAGAAAAAAAAATAGATATGGATATAAGAAATAATCTTCAAAAACGGGCAATTAATAACAGTGCGGAACTTTTTAATGAACTTGTGAAAGTAGATGGTGAAAGTTCCAAAAAGATACATCCAAATGACACAAAAAGGATTATACGTGCTTTGGAGTTTTATTATTCTTTTGGCTACCCAATATCAAATCAAATCAAAGAAACTTTAAAAAAAGACTCTTTGTATGATACTATTTTTATAGGACTGAACTTTAGAGACAGAAAAATTTTATATGATAAAATAGAAAAACGAGTAGATTGTATGTTTGAACAGGGACTAATTCAAGAAACAGAGAAAATTTTCAATTCTCAAATCGGGAAAACAGCTTGTGGGGCAATAGGATATAAAGAAATTATTCCTTATTTAAACACACAGATAAGTCTTGTTGAAGCCAAAGAAAATGTCAAAAAAGAGACGAGGGCGTATGCTAAACGTCAAATTACATGGTTTAAAAGGAATAAAAACATAAATTGGCTTTATGTGGATGAATTTAATTCATATGCCGATTTAATTTCGGAATCTTTTAAAATACTTAAAGAGAAGGGATTTAATGAGGCAGATTAAAAAAAGGCGCTTTGCGGAAGTACTTTTATTTATAATTGTGTTATGCTTTTTTTGTAAATTTTGTTTTATAAAAATAAACTCCGTAAAGACGGAACCGGCAGAATATACGTCGGTGGAAGATGTAATTAAAATCGAAGGTTTTTCGGTTTGGGACGAAACTGTGTTAGATTTAAATAAGAGTGGGGGAGTAGTTTATAAAATAAACGATGGTGAAAGAGCAGCAAAAGGTGAGGTTATAGCCGATATCTATGAAAATCCCAAAGATGCCGATGTAGAGAATGAAATTAAATATATAGATGAAGAAATTAAGTCATTGACAACTCTTGACAAAACCGAAATATACGATTTGAGAAATCCGGATGTGTTAGATTTGGAAATAAGTAAAACAATTGTTGCAATGCAAATGTCACTTGCCGAGTCGAATTATTCGGATGTTTTCGGATATAAAGATAAATTTATGCGTCTTGTGAGTGAAGACAAATTGGCAAAAGGAAAAAATGAAAATTTTGAAGAAACAATAAATAATTTAAAGGTGACAAACAAAGTTTTTTGTCACCTATGGCGGGATGTTTTGTAAGCTTCCTTGACGGATATGAAAATTTAGTGAACTATGAAGATATAAAAAAGTCAAGAATTCAAAATTTTAGATTTGAAAATACAGAACCCGAAAACAGGGGAGGGCATTTGGGAAAAATTATCAGTTCGGGGGACTGGTATATTATTTGTAAAATTTCAGACGAGAACAAACAAAAGTTAAAAAAAGGGATGGAATGTGAAATCAGAATACCGTCAGTAGATGATAAAGGGATGGTGAGTACGGTATATGACTTAATATCTCTGGACCCGGATGTTAATGTTGCGGTAATATGTTGTAGGTGTATGAACAAAGAAATACTTAAATTTAGAAAGGGAGAAATTTACCTTAAGCTCAACGAATATTATGGCTATAAATTGAAAAAAAGTTCTCTTTGTTATAGAAGTTTAGAAAATAATTCCGAAAATTCAGATGATTTAATAGGAGTTAATGTAAAATATGGAAATTCCATATTGTTTAAAAAAATAAAAATTATATATTCCGGTGAAGAATTTGTGGTGGCTTCGGAAGAGGATTTCAGTGAAGAAGATGATATACAATATTTGAAAAGAGGAGATGAAGTTATAGTTTAGTTTTTGTAACACTAAAAATTTTTAGTAAAGTTAAGATTTTCTCATGGATAGACTTCTAAAAATAAGAAAATAAGATAAAAAATATATTAAATATATCAAAAATTTTCTATAATGTGCAAAAATAGTTGAGAATTGTTAAAAAATATTATAAAAGAGTGATTTTGTAGAAATATTCAAAAAATATGTCAAAATTTTTACGTATAATATGAAAAAATTTATTGACAATCCGAGTAAAAAAAAACATAATAGAAATGTGAATATTGAATTTTTAATTTTTTCGCAAAGTATTTAGAAAAAAGTTCAATTATTCAGATAAAAATGTGTATTAGTTGAAAAAACATATATTGTTTTATAAGAGAGGATGTAGAAGATGGCGGGATTGGTACAGAAATTTAAAGAAATGTGGACAGTGGCAGACGAAGATTATGAAGAAGAACTTGAACAAGAAGAAACATCTGATGAAAGTGTAAATGCCAGAAATAACAAAAAATCAGAAGACGGAAATAGAGTTGTAAATATTCATTCAGCTTCAAAACTTCAGGTTGTTTTATTTAAGCCCGAAAGATTTGGAGAGGATACCAGAAATATAGCTGATGAGCTTTTAAAAATGCATACCATTGTTTTAAATTTAGAAGAAACAAATAAAGATTCGTCTAGAAGAATAGTTGACTTTTTAAGCGGAGTGGCATATGCAAACGGAGGTAAAATTAAAAGAGTAGCAACAGATACTTTTGTTATTACGCCTTATAATGTAGATATAACCGGAGATGACGTTCTTGACGAATTGGGCAATGGTGGACTTTATTTTTAGCAATTAATGATATTTTATAATTTATTTAATTAAAATTATACGTCAGGGGAGTGAAAGCCTTGATTAATATTGATGACATTAAGAATATAACCTTTAAAAAGGCAAAATTCGGAGGGTACAGACCTTTCGAAGTGGATATGTTTATAGACGATGTAAATGTTTTATGCAAATCCATGCAGAAAGAAAATGCTCGTTTAACGATGCGAATTAGAGATTTGGAAAAGAAACTTGAAAAATATCAAGAGGAAGAAAGCAGTATAAGAAATGCAATATTAAGTGCTCAAAAATTAGCTGACAATTCTATAATTGATGCTGACAATAAATCAAAAAATATATTATTTGATGCTTCACAAAAAGCTGATAAAATTATCAGAAAAGCTAAAGATGAAGCGGAAAAGCAGAGAAAAGCAGCTTGGGATATAAATATGAAGTCCGAAAGTTTTCGCAGAGAACTTGTAAAACTTTATGAGGGAAGATTAAGTGAACTCAGGGCTGAACTTCCAAGTGATGAATTTTTAAAAAATACAAATGAAACAGATTTTAATGAAGTCCTCAGTAAAGAAATTTCCGAATTGGATGGGGGACTTGACAAAAATCATATTTTTGAGGTAAAATTTAGCAAACAGAATGAGCCGAATAGGAAAGACACCGAAGTCTCGGAAAATAAAATTGTTTATGAAAAAAAAGTAATGCAAGATATAGATTCGGGAATTTGTAAAGAGAAAAAGCAATTAAAAAATTTAAAATTCGGGACGAAATATCGGGTTAGCGGACATGATTTTGGAAAAGGACTTTATTCTGGCCTGTTTAGGAGAAAGAAAGACACAAAGGAGCAAACTTAATGCCTGATTACAATAAAACATTGAACCTGCCTCATACGGATTTTCCGATGAGAGCGGGTCTTACTCAGAAAGAGCCTGAATTTTTGGAGATGTGGGAAAAAAGTGAAATATATAAAAAAATAATGAAAAAAAATGAGGGGAAGCCTGTCTATGTTTTACATGACGGGCCTCCTTATGCCAATGGAGACATTCATTTAGGGCATTCTCTCAATAAAATATTGAAAGATATTATTATAAGATATAAAAATATGTCGGGATTTAAAGCTCCATTTATTCCGGGATGGGATACTCATGGGCTTCCTACGGAGTTAAAGGCGAGAGCAAAAGTCGGTATGGAAAAAGCTAAGACTTTAACGAATGCCGAACTTCGTAAAATATGCAAAGAATTTGCTATGGGATATGTAGAAAATCAGCGTGAACAGTTTAAACGTTTGGGGGTTTTGGGAGATTGGGAAAATTCATACATAACATTGCTTCCGAAGTTTGAAAAAAAACAAATAGAAATTTTTGCGAAAATGGTTGAAAAAGGCTCAATTTATCGCGGACTTAGACCGGTTTATTGGTGTCCGAGTTGTGAAACGGCGTTGGCAGAAGCGGAAATAGAATATTCAAATGATGACTGCACATCTATTTATGTCAAATTTAAAATTTCCGATGCCAAAGGAAAATTAGATAAATTCGCTGTTGACCTTAGTAAAACTTATTTTATAATATGGACAACGACAGCATGGACATTACCGGGAAATGTTGCGATTTGTGTCGGAGGAAATTTTAAATATTCGGTTGTAAAAGCAGGCATAAAAATAAACGGAACGCTAAAAGAAGAATTTTATGTTGTTGCCAGTAATCTTGTTGAAGAATCGATGAATATCGCCGGTATAGATGATTATCTGATTTTGGGAGAAATTAAAGGAGAAAATTTAGAATATATAGAGGCGGAGCATCCGTTTTTAAACAGGAAATCGCTTGTCATTTTGGGAAATCATGTTACTCTTGAAAGCGGTACAGGATGTGTACATACTGCTCCCGGCCATGGAGTGGAGGATTTTGAGGTATGTGGAAATTATAAAGAAATTCCCGTTATTGTGCCTGTTGATTCAAGAGGAATTTTAACAGATGAAGCGGGAGAATTCAGTGGATTGAGAACCGATGAAGCGAGCAAAAAAATTATAGAAAAATTAGATACAGATGGAAATTTATTCGCAGCTAAGAAGATAAATCATCAATATCCTCACTGTTGGAGATGTAAAAGTCCTATTTTATTTAGGGCAACAAAACAGTGGTTTTGTTCAATAGATAAATTTAAAAAGCAAGCTCTTTCGGAGATTGAAAAAATAAAATGGATACCCGGATGGGGAAAAGAAAGAATTTCTTCAATGGTAGGAGAGAGAAAAGATTGGTGCATATCGAGGCAAAGAAAATGGGGTGTCCCGATACCGATATTTTTTTGCAAAGAATGTGGAGAACCTCTTTTGGACACTGAAGTTATGATGTATGTCGCTGAACTTTTCGGAAAAGAGGGGTCCGATGTTTGGTTTGTGAAGGATTCAGAAGAAATTTTACCTAAAGATAAGGACATTTCGTGTCACAGGTGCGGATGCAAAGAATTTTTAAAAGAGACAGACATAATGGATGTTTGGTTTGATTCGGGAGTAACGCATGCAGCTGTTTGTAATGAGGAACATGGTCTTAAGTGGCCTGCAGATTTGTATCTTGAAGGAGCAGACCAATATAGAGGATGGTTCCAGTCTTCTCTTTTAACAGCTGTTGCGGTATTCGGAAAGGCCCCGTATAAAGCTGTTGCGACGCATGGATGGGTAGTCGATGAAGAGGGTAAAAAGCAATCTAAATCTCAAGGGAACGGAGTTTCTCCCGAAGAGGTGGTTAAGAAGTATGGAGCAGATATTTTGAGGCTTTGGGTTGCGTCCGCGGATTACCATTCAGATGTTAGAATTTCATATGATATTCTTAAACAACTTAGTGAATCATACAGAAAAATCAGAAACACTGAAAGATATATGATAAGTAATTTGTATGATTTCGAGCCAGATAAGTCAATGTTGGAGTTATCTGAAATAGATGAGATGGATAAGTGGGCAATTTTAAAGCTTAATGAACTTATAGATAATGTCAAAGAGGCTTATGAAAATTTGGAATTTCATAGTGTTTATCATATGATTCATAAATTTTGCATAGTGGATATGTCTAACTTTTATTTAGATGTATTAAAAGACAGGTTGTATGTCTATAAGGCTGAAAGTAAAGAAAGACGTAGTGCACAGACGAGTATTTATTTAATTGCTGATGCACTTGTAAGGCTTTTGTCTCCGATTTTGCCGTTTACGACGCAAGAAATTTGGAAATATATGCCGCATAAACATAAAGATAACGTAGATAATGTGATTTTAAATGATATGCCTTCGAAAAATTGTATTACAGTCGAAAATGGATTTATTGAAAAATGGAATTATATTTTGAAAATTTGTACTGAATTGAAAAAAATCTTGGAAGATGCAAGAAAAAATAAAATTATAGGTGCTTCACTTGAGGCAAAAGTAAGTATTTTTTGTGAAGGAAATGAGTACGCTCGCATAAAAAGTATGACAGAGATTATAAAAACCGCACTTATAGTATCTGAAGTAGCTGTATTAAATGAAAAAGGGGGAAATGTTCCACTTAACGAAATTAAAAATGCTTCAGTAACAGTTGGACATGCAGATGGTAAAAAATGTGAAAGATGCTGGAGTTATAGCGAGACTGTTGGATTAGATTTGAAGAATCCCGATTTGTGTGAAAAATGCGTAAATAATTTATAAATTTTTAAAAGTTAAGTATAAAAGATATATAAATATTTGATATTGAAATTTTAAAAAGATAATAGACCTCCTGCGAAATTAAAACATAG
>CAQJOC010000014.1:0-1070 GCA_948815685.1 uncultured Eubacteriales bacterium
ATTATATAGAAATTATTTTTATTTTGTCGAAGATTTTTCTTGAGCAGAAGATTCATTTAATTCGATGCCTTTCATTGTCAAACTCAGTCGTCTGGTATCCTCGTTTACTTCTCGGACTTTAACCAAAACTTTCTGGCCTACTGACAAAACCTCGCCAGGCGATTCTATTCTGTGGTCAGAAATCTGAGAAATATGAATCAGACCGTCGATTCCCGGAATTACTCTCGCAAAGGCTCCGAACGGAACTAAACTCACGATTTCGGTTTCAAAGATAGTACCTTCGTGATAGTCTCTTTTGATAATCTCCCAAGGGCTATCTTCTTGTTTTTTATATGAAAGTGATAATTTTCCATTTTCTTTGTTAAAACTTTTAACTTTAACTTCTATTTCTTGACCTAACGAAACTACATCCGCAGGTTTCTTTTTTCTATCCCAAGTAAGCTCTGAAATGTGAACTATTCCGTCAACACATCCCAAATCCACAAAAACCGCATAACTGGTCATAGACTTAACGACACCTTTATACGTTTTGCCAATTTCAACGCTATCCCAAAATTCTTTAAGGCATTTTTCTTTTTCGGCATTTTTAACTTCTTTTATAGAACCGACAATTCTTTTCTTAAATTTATTAACTTCTATTATTTTAAATTTAACTTCTTTTCCAACATAAGATTCAAATGGAATTCCCTTATTTCCTCCGATATGAGATGAAGGGATAAACACATTAAAGCATTTATAACGCACTAAAATACCACTCTTAACAACCTGGCTTACAATACCTGTAAGAGTTTCTTTCGACTCATACTTAGAGAAAATTTCATCCCAATTATTATCATAGTCGGCTTTTAATTTAGACAATGTCACCGTGCCTTCCTGGTCATTTACATGTATAATCAAGAGATTAAGTTCATCTCCGACTTTTACAATGTCTTCTAACTTTTCATTAGGGACATTTGTCATTTCAGATTTGGGTATAATTCCGGCTTGTTTCATGCCGACATCCACACATACCTCGTTGGGACTCACACTAACAACAGTTCCTTTAACTCTTCTCCCTGTCGGGCTCTCTT
>CAQJOC010000014.1:1092-17657 GCA_948815685.1 uncultured Eubacteriales bacterium
AGACGCCTCTAAAAGCTCCTCAAAGCTCTCATTGTTTTCACCATCTTTTACCATAGCACCCTTTACCTCCTCTATAATTTTTTCCGGTGTCGACGCCCCGGCAGTTATCCCCACACATTCACAGTCTTTAAGGTTTTTACAATCAAAATCCTTAATAGACTCAATCAAAACTGTTGGACAGTTTTTTTGGCAAATATTGTATAATTTATTGGTATTTGAACTGTTTTTATCTCCAATAACAAACATACAATTAGATTTTTTAGACAGTTTTTCAGCTTCTTTTTGCCTTAATTGTGTAGTATTACATATTGTATCATAAATAATGGGTTTTGTAAATAAATTTTTGGTTAAATTTACACATTTTGCCCATTCTTTTATATCAAAAGTCGTTTGTGCGACAATTATAGTCCTATCAAACCTAGAAATTATGTGACTTTTGTACATTTTTTTTAGTTCGTCTGAATTTTTAAAAACTACACTTTTTCCTCGGCAATATCCTAATATTGCCTCAACTTCAGGATGATTTTTATCCCCTGCTATTAAAACAATTTTATCTGAATTTGATTCATTTTTAACTATTTTATGTATCTTTTTCACAAACGGGCACGTGCCATCAACATATTCAATGCCATTTTCTTTTAAATAATTTATTATTTTTTCAGAAACTCCATGTGACCTTATTACAAGAATGTATCCTTTGGGAATATTCCTTACATCTTCAACAACAATAACACCTAACTCTTTAAATTTGTTTACTACCTGCATATTATGTATAAGAGGACCCAGAGTACATACTTTCATACCCTGGGCAAGTAAGTTTTCTACGATATTTACGGCTCGTTTTACTCCAAAACAAAAGCCTGCTGTTTTTGCCAATAAAATTTTCATTTCTGATTCCTCGGTTAATATTTAGTATATTTATTCTATCTCATCTCTTTAATTTTATCCATTATATCATTACTGACTCTGCGTAACGAACCTATATTAATATCGACCATCCCCGGCATATCCTCTATATTCATAGGTTTTCCATATGATATAATCGTCTTTTTGAAAAGCTTTATTTTATTATTTTTCCCACCACCTGTTATGCATACCGGAATAACCGGTGATTTGACTTTACACGCAAGAAAGGCCGTCCCTGAATGCGGACGTAAAAATTCCCCTGTTTTTGACCTTGTTCCCTCTATAAAAATCCCTAATGTTTCTCCGTTTTTCAATATTTTTTCTGCGTCAGACATAGCCTTTCTGTCTCCCTTTCCTCTTTCTATGGAAAATGCACCAAGCTTTTTAAGTACATACCCTAAAATAAAATTTTTAAACAGTTCAGACTTTGCCATAAAACATATTTGCTTTTTATTTGATACTACCAAAAACACCGAGTCTAAATTAGACAAATGGTTTGAACACAATATGTATGCTCCATTACAATTTTCTAAATTTTTTTTGCCCTTTACTGTGTAGGGAAAAAATATTTTCATTAAAGGTATCAATATAATTCTAATAACGGTATATAAATTTTTACTTTTTTCCATCTATTCGCTTCCTGACTATTTTAATTAATTTATTAATGGTGCGATTTAAAGTAAGCATAGTTGTATTAACAATAATTGCATCTTTAGCAGGAACAAGTGGTGAAATTTCCCTTTCGGTATCATTTTTATCCCGCTCTTTTACTTGCTTCAAAACGTCTATATATCGGATACCAATATCTTTTTGCCTAAGCTGCCTGAATCTTCTCCATGCTCTAACTCTTACATCTGCCGTAAGAAATATTTTAACATTTGCATATGGTAAAACAACTGTTCCTATGTCTCTCCCGTCCATGATAACATTACTTTTGGTTGCCATTTCTCTTTGTGCATTAAGCAAATATTCCCTTGCCTCCGGTATTGCGGAAATTCGTGAGGCGGCCATTGAAATTTGATTGCTTCTTATACTATCGGTTATATCTTCTCCACATAAAATCATACGCTGTTCATTGCCAACGAACTTAAATGTTATATCGGCTTTATTCAAATTATTTACTAATAAATGTACATTTGTATAATCTATTTTATTATTAACGAAATAATACCCCAATGCTCTATATAAAGCTCCCGTGTCAAAATAAATAAAGCCTAATTCTTTAGACAATATTTTAGCCACGGTGCTTTTCCCTGCCCCTGCCGGACCATCTATCGCAATCGATATCACTTTATCAGCTCCAATTTAATTTTTACCTTGATTTTTACTCTAATTCTCATCTCTGTCTCTATTTTTAATTTCTTTTTTCTTTATTTTATCACTTTATCTTTCTATTTTTTTACTTGGGGCAGTACAATGGCCAGATAGGGAAAAATTTTGTAGACAATAAATTAAAAAATATACTACTCATTACTCAAAATAAATGCTTCAAAGTCGAGCACAAACAGCATTTTAGTCCCTAGGCAGAAGTACGAAAGGAAAAAGTCTGAATTTCTCCATACAAAAATTTTTTTGTTTTAATTTTTAGCCAATAACTTAAAAATAAGATACATATTTTCCAAAATAAAGAGTTTTAAACATATATTCCGGTAGTAAACAAGTGGCCGCATAACAAAAAATTGGAACTCTCCCTTTTTCCTTTTTAACTTCCCTTTTTAATTTTTCTCTTTAATTTACCTCTTTAATTTTCCTTTTAAATCTTCTCTTTTTATTTTTCTATTTTTATTTCTATTTTTTATATGGACTTATTTTTTATTTCTTGATTTATTTTTTCAATAAATTCACTTAAAGGAATAGCTCCGATTTCTCCATTTTTATGTGACCTGACAGATACCGTTTTATCATTTACTTCTTTTTCCCCTACTATCAGCATATATGGTATCTTTTGCATTTGAACTTCCCGAATTTTATAACCGATTTTTTCATTTCTGCTGTCTAATTCAACATTTATCTTTGCCTCTTCAAGAATTTTAACAATTTTTTCCGCATAAGGCAAATGTGCATCGGTTATCGGAAGAACCTTAACTTGAATCGGAGAAAGCCATGTCGGAAACGCTCCCGCAAAATGTTCCGTGATTATACCTATAAATCTTTCAAATGAACCGAAAAGTGCCCTGTGAATTAAGATAGGAGTTTTCTTTTCTCCATTTTTGTCAATATATGATAAATTAAATCTAAGCGGAAGCTGAAAATCCACTTGAACTGTTCCCATTTGCCATTTTCTGCCTAAACAATCTTTCATTTTTATATCTATCTTAGGTCCGTAAAAAGCTCCGTCTCCTTCATTGATTTTATATTTTCCTTTTCCACAAAGTTCATCTAGAACCTGCTTCAAATTGTCTTCCGCTTTATCCCAAAGCTGCCTATCTCCCATGTAATCGTCCGGCCGTGTGGATAAAGATAATTCAAAATCAAGTTTAAATAAATCATATAAGTACTTAACTATTTCGATTATATCTTTAATTTCCGTTGAAATTTGTTCTTCTGTTACGAAATTATGCGAATCATCCTGTCTAAACATTCTTACTCTGAACAAACCATTTAACTGACCCGACTTTTCGTTCCTATGTATTACATCTATATCATTAAGCCTTATAGGCAAGTCTTTATAGCTTCTCAATTTAGACGCATATATTTTTATCGCATTTGGACAATTCATAGGCTTCAATGCTTGTTCTTTGCCATCTGAATCTGTTAAAACAAACATATCCTCTTTATAATGGTCCCAATGTCCTGAAGTTTTCCAAAGTTCACTGCTGTTTAGCTGAGGACCGGAAAATTCTTGATATCCTCTTTTTTCATGCTCTTTTCTCCATAAGGAAATTAACTTGTTCATTAACCTAAATCCTTTTGGTAACCAATATGCCATTCCCGGAGCGGTTTCATCAAAGAAAAACAAGTCTAATTCTTTTCCAAGTTTTCTATGGTCCCTTTTTTTGGCTTCTTCCAGCATTTTTACATATTCATCAATCTGACTTGACTGTGGAAAAGAAATACCATAAATCCTCTGAAGCATCTTGTTATGTTCGTCGCCTCTCCAATATGCTCCCGATGAAGATAATAATTTGACAGCTTTCACTTGTCCGGTACTCATAAGATGAGGTCCCGCACATAAGTCTGTAAATTCCCCCTGCTTATAAAATGAAATTTCTTCACCTTCAGGTAAATTTTTAATCAGCTCCAGCTTATATGTCTCTTTTTTTTCTTCCATAAGCTTTATTGCTTCACTTTTTGATAAAACAAATTTTTCAATAGGCAAATTTGCTTTTATAATATTTTTCATTTCTTTTTCAATTTTAGCCTTGTCATCTTCCGTAAAAGGATTTTCACAGTCAAAATCATAATAAAATCCATCATCAATAGCAGGACCAATTGCCAATTTAACATCAGGATACAGTCTTTTCACCGCTTGTGCCATTATATGTGACGTTGTATGCCAATACGCTTTCTTTCCATCTTGATCATCAAAAGTCAATATTTCAACACTGCAGTCTTTATTTAAACTTTTTCTTAAGTCAAAAACTTTACCGTCAATTTTAACCGATACAGCTCTCTTTGCTAAATTATCGCTTATTTTCTTAGCTATATCCAAACCCACTACGCCTTCCGAGCATTCAATTATACTTCCATCTTTTAATTTAATATTAATCATAAAAATCCCTCTCTATTAATATTTTAATTTTATTTGAATTTATCAATTTATTGTCATTTAGATTGTCGTCAAAATGGTAGTTCCGACAGTAAACTCCATCACATTTCCATCTTTAAATTTTATACTAGCCATTTTAACAACCTCCCAAAACATATTTTTTTTATAGAGAGTTACCAATATATATAATACCATACCTGACACTATAATCGCAATAAGAATCCAAGGATTATTTTCTCCTCCTGTTTTTATCTGAATCCATAAAGCATTTATCTCTTGATTAATTTCGCTGGGTAAATTTACAAAAACTTCCGAATTTTTAATAATGTCATCTCCGGGATAAAAAACATCATTTGACCGTATATCCTCCGGTAAGTTTTCATATGCACCTTTATGCGGCGTGGAATAATTGGTATAGAGAGAGTTTGCTAACGCTATATCTGTACGACACATAAAATTTATATATTCTTCTGCCTCCTTTTTATGGTCCGAACCTTTTGGTATGCACATAGCATCTATAAACATATTTGTCCCGCTTTTAGGTACAACGAATTTTATATTGGGATTGCTCTTTACCATTATCCCGGCGTCCCCTGAATAATAGGGTGCCAATGCTGCCTCGCCATTTCCCATTTTATCGTATATTTGGTCCATAACATATGTCTGAATTAAAGGTCTTTGCTTTTTAAGTTCTTCTGCTGCTTTTCTCCATTCACTCAAATTTACCGTATTTATCGAATAACCTAAACGCATAAGAGAAATTCCAAAGGCATCTCTGGAGTTGTCGAACATAAGAATTTTATTTGAATATTTTTCGTTCCATAAGATATTCCAGTCTATTTCATCAACAGGTTCGTCCACCATGTTTTTATTAACAAAAATTCCCATGAGTCCCCATGTATACGGTACCGAAAATTCGTTGTTTTCATCATAAGAGCGATTTTTAAAGTTATCATCTATAAGATGATAATTCGGTATATTTTTAAATTCCAGTTTTTCCAGCATATTATTTTCTATAAATCTTGCAATCATATAATCAGACGGAATTATTACATCGTAAGCGGCACCATTACCTGACATTTTGGCAAAAAGTTCTTCATTGCTTTGAAATGTTGTATAATTTACTTTTATTCCCGTCTCTTTTGTAAATAATGAGTTTACATTGACTCCGCCATACGTCCCATTGGATATGTATTCTCCCCAATTACATACATTAATGGTCACGTTATCGTTATCTCTGTTTATATCGCATCCATATGCTAAAAGGCACATAAATAAAATCGATATAAATAAAAAGTTACATCTTTTTATTTTCACTCTCACTTCAGTTCTCCTTCAAATTGTCTGATTTAATTTGTCTAATATTTATTACAGCTAACAAAATGAATATAATACCAAATAAAATTGTCGACAATGCATTAATTTCCGGACTTATTCTCTTTCTTGTCATAGAATATATGGTAAGAGGTAAAGTTTTAGTCGTTCCGCTTGTAAAATAGCTTATCACAAAATCATCAATCGACATTGTAAAAGCAATCATTCCACCCGTTACTATTGCCGGAATGAGTTCGGGCAAAACTGCTTTAAAAAATGCTTTTACAGGGCCACATCCCAAATCTTGTGCCGCTTCGTAAAGATTTGGGTCAAGCTGTCTGAACTTTGGCATAACTGATAGTATGACATAAGGTAGGCAAAATGTTGTATGAGCGATAAACAATGTGGTCAAGCCCGGCTCTAAAATACCTGTAACGTTGTAAATCATAACAAATAAAATCATTAGAGAAACACCCGTAACAATTTCCGGATTTATCATCGGAATATTCGTTACACTCATTATAATTTTTTTCACAATCCCATTGGTTTTCGAAATTCCTATAACTGAAATCGTTCCGAGTATAGTTGCAAAAATTGAGGCCGCAATCGCCAATATAAGAGTATTCGAAAAAGAAGTAAGTATTTCTTTGTTTTCAAATAATCTAAGGTACCACTTAAATGTCGCTCCACCCCAAACTGCTCTGCTTCTTGATTCATTAAACGAAAAAGCTATAAGAACAAATATTGGAGCATATAAAAATATAAAAACCAATGTCATATAAATCCGGCTTATTATCTTCAATATTGTTCCCTCCATTTTATAAAAATTCACATCATAATCGCTTGTCTTTTTTCTTCTTCGCTGTCAAACTTATTCATTATCCCCATACATATCATTATAATTACCATTAAAACAAGGGATATCGCTGAACCCAGATTCGGATTATAGGTTGTCCCTAAAAATTGCATTTCTATCAAATCACCTATTAATAAATTTGAACCTCCTCCTAACATTTTGGATATAATAAACGTGCTTACCGATGGAACAAAAACCATTATTATTCCTGAAATTACTCCGGGAATACTCAGAGGAAAAATCACTTTTGAAAAAACTTTTTGTTTATTTGCACCTAAATCCTGTGCAGCTTCTATTATCTTTGTGTCTATCTTTGCAAGTACCGAATAAATCGGAAATACCATATAAGGAAGAAAATTATAAACCATACCTATAATAACCGCCCACTGAGTATTTATAATTCTTATTTCTCCCAATCCAAGACTTCTCAAAAAAGTATTTATCAAACCATTATTTTCCAAAATTGTTATCCATGCATATGTTCTTAATAAAAAACTCATCCACATCGGTATCATCATAAATACCAAAACCAACCCCTGATTTTTTACGTGAATTTTAGAAATAAAATATGCAACCGGGTAACCTATAATAAAACAAACTAAAGTAGAAAATCCGCCTAACCACATTGATCTTACAAAAACAGACGAATATTTACCGACTTGCAAAAAATTATCAATTGTAAGCTTTTCACTCGAGTCTGTAAAAGCAAGTGTAAACATTAAAATCAAAGGTAAAACCGTAAATAGCAATGACCAAACAGCATACGGAAAAATAATTCTTTGTGTTTTCATCTTCCTTTCACCCTTTCCGGTTTTCTCGTCTGTTCTTCATAAATTTCATCACTAAATGCACTGTAATCTCCAAATTCTCCGGAATAATCGGACTTCTTCATAATATGAATATCATCGGGTTCAAGAATCATACCTATTTTATCATTTTCATTCAAATATTTAGTTGTCTGTATCATCCACTTGAAGCCATTTACATCAATGATTGTCTCATTATGCACACCTTTAAACGTTACAGACGTAACAATTCCGGATATATGTCCATCCCCGGGAGCAACAACTTCTATGTCTTCAGGTCTGATTACAACATCAACAGGTTCATTTTTTGCAAATCCTTTATCTAAACATTCAAATTCCTGTCTCTCAAATTTTACCTTGTAATCATCCAACATAACTCCATCAATTATATTACTTTCTCCTATAAAATCAGCAACAAAAGCATTTTTAGGTTCATTATATATATCTTGAGGCGAACCTATTTGCTGTATTACTCCTTTATCCATTACCACTACCGTATCTGACATGGACAAAGCTTCTTCCTGGTCATGAGTCACTAAAATAAATGTAATTCCTGTTTTTTGCTGTAACTTTTTGAGTTCAGACTGCATATCCTTTCTTAATTTTAAATCCAGTGCTCCCAAAGGCTCGTCCAAAAGAATCACTTTAGGATGATTTACAAGTGCTCTGGCTATTGCAATACGCTGCTGTTGTCCTCCAGACAGAGAACTTATATCTCGATTTACAAAACTTTTTAAATTTACCATAGAAAGCATATCGTTGACTGTTTTTTTTATTTCGTCTTCCGGTTTTTTTTGTATTTTCATGCCAAAAGCTACATTATTATAGACATTCAAATGTGGAAATAAGGCATATTTTTGAAATATTGTATTTACCTCACGCTTATGAGCCGGAACATCATTTACTTTCTTTCCTTCAAAAAAGATGTCTCCCGAATCCGGCTTTAAAAATCCGCCTATTATCCTTAAAGTGGTTGTTTTTCCACAACCTGACGGTCCTAAAATTGTAACAAATTCACCATTCTTTATTGATAAGTTCAAGTTGTTAAGTATTTTCTCATTATTAAAAGAAACAGATATATTTTTAAGACAGATAATAGGCTCACTCATTAAGTTACCCCCTAATATTATATTTTTCCTTTTCCTTATCTCTTTTTATTTATTTTTTCAATTTATTTCTTTTATTTATCTTTTATTCATTGCTTTTTTCCATTTCTTTTTTTGCTTATTTTATACTTTTCATTATTCATTTTTAACTTTCCATTTTACCCCGTTTGGAGTATCTTCTAAAATAATATTTTTTGATTTAAGCAAATTACGTATTCTGTCAGCTTCTTTCCAATCTTTATTTTTTCTTGCTTCTTCTCTTTTTTTAATAAGATTTTCAATTTCGGAATTTTCAACTTTATTTTCATTTTTAATGGTTTTAATATTTGATTTATTTTTGAGTATCCCTAAAATCTCCGTAAATTCTTCAAATAAATTAAGAACATTCTTTAACGATTTCTCGGAAATTTCCTCATTTTTACCAATCACTGTGTTAACATACTTTATCATTTCAAATACGGCCGCTAAACCATCAGCGGTATTTAAGTCATCATCCATAGAATTATAAAACTTAATTTTAAATTTTTCCACGCTAATTTCAAAATTTTTATTTAAATTTTGTATATTTGCATTTTCCTCAAATTTTCTATCTTTTTCTTGTCTTTCTTCCCTTTTTTGAATCAAAAATTCTAAACTTTCTCTAAAATTATATAATCTCCTTAGAGAAGCTTTGCATTGTTCCATTACCTCTACGGAATAACTTATCGGAGACCTATAATGTGATGAAATCATCAAATATCTTATCGCCTCATAGCCATATTCTTTTGCAACATCTCTTACCGTAAAGAAGTTACCAAGTGATTTGGACATTTTTTGACTATCAACATTTATATATCCGTTGTGCATCCAATAATTAGCCAATTTTACACCATTACAGCATTCACTTTGTGCTATTTCGTTTTCGTGATGAGGAAATATTAAATCTTGTCCCCCACAATGTATGTCAATTGTCTTTCCTAAATATTTCATTGACATTGCCGAACATTCTATATGCCAACCGGGTCTCCCATTTCCCCAAGGGCTTTCCCAAAAAGGTTCTCCGTCTTTAGCAGCTTTCCAGAGCGTGAAATCCAGAGGGTCTTCTTTAGATTTATCAATATTTACTCTTGCCCCTGACCTGAGGTCATCTGTTGACTGATGAGAAAGCTTACCATATTCCTTAAATGATTTCATTCTAAAGTAAACATCCCCACTTTCCACAGAATATGCAAAACCATTTTTTATTAAATTGCAAATTATTTCCACAATCTTTTCTATATTCTCCGTCGCTTTTGGATTTAGTGTAGCCTCTTTTATATTCAATCCTTTTGCGTCAATCTTATATTCTTTTATATATCTTTCCGATATATCTTTGTAAGATTCCTTTTCTTCTTGTGCTTTTTTAATTATTTTATCGTCTATATCTGTAAAATTCTGAACAAAATTAACATCATATCCTTGATTCTCCAGATATCTTCTAAGCACATCAAACACACACATGGGACGTGCATTCCCTATGTGAATATAATTGTAAACTGTAGGTCCGCAAGCATAAATACTTACTTTACCCTCATTAATGGGAACAAATTTTTCTTTTTGTCCGGTTAAAGTATTATAAATATACATAAAGTTCCTCCGTATTATATTGTAAAAATACATTTATACTTTTATCCTTCTCTTAATCTATATTAGATGCTATGCAAAATCAACCCTGTATACGGATATATTTTGCTCATATTTTACTCTTATTTTACTTTATATAGGCTTCCTTATGAGAAATTATCTTTAAAAAAGTTGATATTTTTTTAAATGTTATACTTATTATTTCACATAAAAGGTCACAAACATCATCCGGGCAAATGCCCGGGTCGATATAATTATTATAAAATAAATTACAAATTATAATACGCCGAAAAATTTATTATGAATCGAATTGAGTGCTCTGTCGGCTTCATCTGAATATACTATCACAGATACTCTAATTTCACTTGTAGCAATCATTTGTATATTTATTTGTTCTTCATAAAGTGCTTCAAACATTTTAGATGCAATTCCCACCTGATTTTCCATTCCGGTTCCAACAATAGAGACTTTCGCAACATTCTTTTCATATATAATCTGAGCTTCCTCTAATGGCTCAATAAACTTATTCAAAACTTCTACTGTTTCGTCAAGCTGAGTTTTAGGAACTGTAAAAGATATATCTTTAGATTTTTCTCCGTTTTCCGATTGAAGAATGATATCAACGTTTATTCCTTTTCCTGCAAGTTTTGAAAATAACTTAAACGCTATCCCGGGCTTATCCGGAACATTTATAACCGAGGCTCTGGCTACATTTTCATCAGACGCAACTCCGCATATGGGAGATTTATCTTTTTGTGCTACTTCTTTAATTATCGTTCCCGGGATATCATTCATACTTGAAAGCACCTCTACTTCAACATTATATTTTTTTGCAACTTCCACCGACCTGTTATTTAAAACCTTAGCCCCCAGTGTCGAAAGTTCAAGCATCTCATCATAAGATATCACATCAAGCTTTTTAGCCCCTTTAACTCTTCTCGGGTCTGCGGTAAAAACTCCTTCGACATCTGTAAAAATCTTACATTTGTCTGCATTCATTATTGCTGCCAGTGCAACCGCACTTGTATCAGAGCCACCTCTTCCCATGGTTGTTATATCTCCATATGTATTTAACCCTTGAAACCCTGCTATAATAACTATATTTTTTTTATCCAGTTCTTTCTTTATTCTATCGGGATTTATATTTTCGATTTTAGCGTTCCCATATGTCGCACACGTTAAAAATCCTGCCTGCCAGCCGAGGAGCGATACAACGGGATATCCTAATTTTTCTATTGCCATAGCTAAAAGAGATATAGAAATTTGCTCACCGGACGAAAGTAACATATCCATTTCTCGCTTGGATGCACGAGGATTTATCTCATTTGCCATATTTATAAAATTATCGGTTGTATTGCCTTGAGCCGAAACTACGGCAATAATATCGTTGCCGGCGGAGTAAGCTTTGGATATTATATTTGCAACATTAAAAATTCTGTCACTATCCGCAACTGAACTTCCTCCAAATTTTTGGACGATAAGACTCATGGCTTATATTGCCTCCCTTGAATTTATATGTAAAGTGAACTTATTATCAAATTCTTTAATATTATATTCATAAGTTTTTATATTGATATGCATTTACTCAACTCGAATCCTTTTCTTAATAAATCCTGTTCTATTTTTAGGTTTTGTATTAGGTGTATTATCAGATTCAATATTTGACTCGATTTCAGACTCTACATTTGATTCGCCAAGGATCTCGTCTGAATCGTCGGAAGTCGAATTTTCCGTTGTTTCTATAGGAGATTCCACTGTAGCTTCCGAATTTACATCGTTTACCGGAGTCCCTTTATGTGCGGAGCATGCTCCCGGTAGGTGGTTGTTGGCATAATATCCTATCGCTGTATCCGGACATGACGAATTTGCAGCTTCTCCAGTTGTTTTACAATAAGTCATTTCAAAAACATTCGGGTCATAATCAAAGTCTTTATGGCTTTTCTTGCTTAAATAGCCTGACATATTGTGTTTCCATATGCGAACCGCCGACGATACTTCTTTTATTCGTTTAGGATTATCATATCCTACCCAAATTCCGGATACACCATATGGACTGACACCTATAAACCAGCTGTCATGGTCATCGTTTGTAGTTCCGGTTTTACCTATTATGTTCCATTTGTCAATATTTGCACTTCTTCCCGTTCCCTCACGTCCGACAATAACATTTCTTAAAAGCCTGTTCATAATAGTTGCGGTTTGTGAGCTTATTGCTCTGGACGGAGTGTTGTAACGATTATCTAAAATGATGTTATCGTCCCTATCTTTTACATAAAAATATGAATAAGGTTTATTATATTGTCCGCCATTACCGAAAATTTGGAATGCAGCAGTCATTTCAAGAACGGTTACTCCAACATGAGTTCCTCCCGTTGCCAATGCAGCCAAAGAAAATGCATCATTTGAATCCAAACTGCTAAACCCAAGTTTTTTAGTTAAAAATTCGTAACTTTTTGCAGTTGATATACGATTAAGAACCTGTGCAGCAGGGGCATTTGCCGATTTTTCCAATGCCCACTGTAAAGTTACTTTTCCTTTATAGCCTTTATACCAGTTATTGGGCCAACTTTTTATTTCTCTGCTTCCGTCAATATCTATTTGCAGTGGTTCGTCATCGATTAATGATGAATAGGTATACAGTCCCGATTCTATGGCCGGTGCATAAACAGAGATAGGTTTTATCGTAGAGCCGGGTTGGCGTTTTGCAAAATTGGCTCGGTTATACCAAAGATTTCCGGTTTTTTGTTCTCTGCAACCGAGTATAGCCAATATTCTTCCATCTAATCCCATTAAAACATAGCCAAGCTCTAAACCTTTATCATTTGGCATTATTTTTGTATCTTTTAATGTGTTTTCCGCAATATTTTGTGCAGACTGGTCCATTGCCGAATAAATTTTTAATCCATTGGTATAAACAATATTTTCAGCTGCAGCTTTCCCTATATGATATTTTGCACATAAATCATTTATAATATCCTGCAACATAGATTCGATATACCAGTTTCTTATTATATTTACAGACGCATTACTATTTTGTTCGGAGTCTAAATTGTTAAATACCATATGTTCGGATTCTTCCATCGCTTGGTTATATTCTTCTTGCGTTATTTTATTTTGTTCAAACATTTCCCAAATGACGGTTTCACGACGTTTTTTGTTTTTTTCAGGATAATATAAAGGATTATATGACGTTGGATTTTGTGTTATACCGGCAATGGTTGCACATTCCGCTATTGAACAGTCCTGAATATTTTTATTAAAATAAATATTTGCCGCAGCCTGAACACCTCGGCTTCCTGCTCCGAAATTTACGATATTAAGATATGCTTCGATGATTTCATCTTTTGAATATTTTTCTTCAAAATGCATGGCACGAAATATTTCTCTTAATTTTCTGGTAAGACTGGTCTCGTTATCATCGGTAATATTTTTAATCAACTGCTGTGTAAGTGTAGAGCCACCATGGCTTTGAGAACCTTTGAAAAAACTCATTATCGCACTTATTGTTCTTATCCAGTCAACTCCGTCATGTTCATAGAACCTTTTATCTTCGATAGCAACTATTGCATCTTTCATTTTGTCGGGGATATCTTTAAAATCTACCCATATTCTATTTTCGGTATTAAATACCCTCTGATATTCCTGCGGAACATCGTTTTCATCATTAACATATATAAATCCGGTAAGAGCCATTTTTGATGAATTTAAGTCTAGGACCATATTTCCGTCATCAAGCCTTAGTACGTAAGACCTTATCGATAAAAGAATAATAATTGCGGTAATTGTTCCGATTACAACTAAACTTATAAAAAATCTAAATAATACAATCAGTATCAGCTTAAATGTATATTTTTTGTTTTTAGATGATGATAAGGAAGCAATAGGACCATTTATATCAAACCCATTATGACTATATTTGCTAATATCGGTTTTTCGCATTTAGCAAAGCTCCTTCGAATAATCTTTTCTTTTGGAAACGCGTCTTAAAACAAAAGCACAGGGAAACATAGAAAATTGTAATTTAATATGAAATACTTTTTTGCTATGTTTCAATTACTAATCTAGATATAATAAACATATTTTTTATATTTAGGTACCCTAATTTCAAGCTAATTTCAGTCATTATATCACCTTTTCTTAAATAAAAAAAGTGGTAGTGCCAAAATGCAGCAATTTAATCAAAATACAGCCCTGGGCTTTTTTAATTTCAAGCTTTTTCACAAAAAAATAATATGGCTTTCTTACTTAAATATAGATAAAATAAAAATTATATAAATAGATATATTTCACTATAATTTTTAAGCAAACGAAATATTGTTTTCAAAAATTTCGGATAAAAAGACCTTAAAAATAAGAGAAATAAAAAGAGAACCTACGTTTTCCCTTTCTATTCCCCCTAATTGACTTGAGGTGTTTCCCTAAAAATTCTTACGTTTTTATCGGGTGAAATATTTATTTAATCCTAAAATTATTTGATCATATCTATCATGTTATACAAACAATCCAAAGCGTCGGATAGACAACCCACTCGGTCTATAAGCCCTTCTTTAACTGCTTTTTCTCCATCTAAAACAGAACCGACATCCATCACGAGTTCTTCTGTATTCATAACAAGCGTATGAAATCGTTTTTCTGAAATTTTAGAATTTTCAGAAACAAACGTTGTTATTCTTTTTTGCATCCTTTCAAAATATTCAAATGCTTGAGGAACTCCTACGGTCACACCATCGCTTCTAACGGGATGTACTATCATAGTTGCCGATTTAACGATGAAAGATTTTTTTGCTGAAACTGCCAGAGGTACACCTATAGAATGTCCTCCTCCGAGTACTAACGAAACCGTCGGCTTTTTCATCCCGGCAATCAATTCTGCAATTGCTAAACCAGCTTCCACGTCTCCTCCGACAGTATTTAAAATAATAAGCATACCATCAATCTCGGAGTCCTCTTCAATTGAAACAAGTCTTGGTATAACGTGTTCATATTTAGTCGTTTTATTTTCCTCCGGCAGAACATCATGTCCTTCGATTTGCCCTATTATAGTTAAACAATAAATTTTTTTGCCCCTTGAACATGTTATAACAGAACCGACATCCTTTATTCTACTTCCTGAACTCGAATTTTCCACGCTTTTATTTTGCTTGTCTTTATCTTTTTCTTTATCCTCATCATTTTTACAATCATCCTTATTTTTTACAATTCCCTCCCTATTTGGATTTTTTATAAACTCTTTTAATTTATTTTTTTTCATATTATAATCCCTCCTAAAAAATATCTTTTCACATTTTTCTCCAAATAATACAAAAATATTTGACTAATAATATATTTTATAGTACAATATTACTTGATATAGTATTTTTTATGAAAGAAGGTTTTTATTTATGAGTGACGTAACTAATACAAAAGAAAATTTTTCTCAAATTCAAAATATAATGGAAAAAATAGGTAATGATAAAATTTTAACGGAAAAGTTTAAATCTTTTTCTTCATTAGAAGAAAGATTTAAGTTTACTAAAGAGATATGTAATAAATTTCAAATTAATCCTTTATACTCTTTGGAAGAATTTAATAAATTTGAAATATTTATTTCAATAATGTATGAAATTAGCTTAGATAACAAACTTTCAGAAGAGTTCAAAAAAATAGATAATTTAGAAAAAATTTCTGAATTTTTGGGTACACTGATAAAAAATAAAAACCCATCTATAGAGATATCCAAAAAAGACATAGAGGCATTTTTATATTCTGCTGTTGTATCCTCGGATAAAAATAAAGTTCCCGCAGATGGTCTCGATTCGGTTGCCGGCGGAAAAGGATTTTCCGTAGACATTGGTTTGGGGATTTATCAGCAAATGGGACTTTTTCATAGTGTCGGTATAGACTTGGGGCAAAAAATTGGTTCAATTATTTATAAAACAAAATAAAAACAACAAGTATTCACAAACAGAGAAAGCCGTGTTAAAATAAGAATATGAAGGGAAAAGTTCATATCCCACAGACATAAAGGATAAGCAATGGGAAGATATAGCCCCGTTATACACAGGAATGCTGGACTGCAGGTGGGGCAGAGGTGTGCTGGCGGCTGCTGTATTGTACTTGGTGGATTCAGGGTGAAAATGGCGGCAGTTATCGCACGGTTTTCCGCCATATTCAACCGTGCATAGTTTTTATCGCCGAGCTCGATCAGTGGGCTTTGGGATAGAATACTAGGGCGTGTTCGCACGAAATAAAGCAACAAAAATAAAGACCAAATAGATAAAATTGAT
>CAQJOC010000015.1:0-11024 GCA_948815685.1 uncultured Eubacteriales bacterium
CTCCAGAAAGTCTGACAGGATAAACTTCCGATTTATCAAGTAACCCAACTCTGTCAAGTAAAATTTCAGCTTCCTCGTTTGCTTCTTTTTCGGTTTTAATTTTTAAAAGTACAGGAGCTAATGTAATATTTTCCCGAACAGTCAGATGAGGAAATAAATTAAAATGTTGAAAGACCATTCCTATTTGTCTTCTTATTTCGTTTACATCTTGTCTCTTATCGATCAAAGACCTGCCTTCAAAAATTATTTCTCCGGAGGTAGGCTCTTCCAACCTGTTTAAACACCTTAAAAATGTACTTTTACCCGAACCGGACGGACCGATTACTGCAATTTTTTCACCTTTTTTTACATGAACAGATATTCCATTCAGAACATCTACACAGCCGTTGACGCTCTTAAATTGTTTATAAAGGTCCTCAACGTATATCACTTTTTCTAAGTCTCCTTTCTATTAAATCCATAACCGAAGATAACGTCGTGACTATTAGAAGATAGATGAATGCAACAGTTAAAAGAGGGACAAACGGATCAAGGGTTTGTGTTCTTATTATATCTCCCGCTCTGGATAAATCCATAATTCCTATAAAGCCTGCAACTGAGGTTTCCTTAATTAAATCAATAAACTCGTTACAAAGATTTGCTATTACATTTTTTAAAGCTTGGGGGAATATTACTTTAATCATAGCGTCTTTACTGCTAAGTCCCAGTGACCTCGCTGCTTCGTATTGACCACTGTCTACAGACAGTATTCCAGACTGTAAAACCACACCTACATATGCTCCGGAATTAATTCCAAATGCTATCATGGCCACTGCAACTTTACTTAAATCCGTGGAAACAAATATAAAATAATAAATTACAAAAAGCTGGACAACTACGGGTGTCCCCCTTATAACCGTGAGATAAAAATCTGCTAATTTTTTTAACAGCCACATTAAAATATTTTTACTTTTATTGAGTTTTGCAAATGCTATTATGCTTCCAATAAATACTCCGATAACCAGTGCCCCGCATGTGATTTTAATAGTATTACACAGACCTTCAATGATATTTATATATCTTCCTTTATTAATCAATCCGTTGTAGATTAAGCCCCAAAACCCATGTCCAAAATCAGATGGCCCTGAAACATAATTTTCAACTATTTTATCGATAGTTCCGTTGGCTTTAAGCTCCTTAAGGATTTCATCTATATAATCTCTAAGTTCACTGCCTTCAGGGACAACCGCTCTATATTGTTCTTCGAACAAATAATCGTCTAAAACTTTAATAAGTCCCGCGTGTTTTGCTACCAAATTTTTAGCGGGCAGATTGTCTATAACAACTGCGTCAATTCTGCCGCTTATCATCTCAAGAACTGCAAGAGTACTATTTGGTAAACGTGAAATTTCTGAATTTTTGAAATGTTCCGTACAATAAATATCGCCTGTCGTTCCCATATGTACACCGATTTTCTTTCCGTAAAGGTCATCTTCGTGTTTTATTTTACTCTCTTTAGGAACAACTATTGCTTGTTTTGCATCAAAATAAGATTCCTCGGAAAAATCAACATTTTGGTCTTTGTCTTCGCTGTAGCTTATTCCCGCGAGTGCGAAATCACAGTTTCCTCTACTCAATTCCAAAGGAAGTGCATCAAACGAAACGTCCTTTATTCGAAGCTCCACGCCGATACTTTTTGCTATTTCTTTCGCAATATCTATATCTATTCCGACGGTTTCATTTCCATCTTTATATTCAAAAGGCTCAAATTCTGCATTTGTAACTAAAGCTATATATCCTCTTTCCCTTATTTCGGAAATGATATCTTCTTTTTGGGCAAATATGTATTGTCTGCTTTCCAACATGTAAAATATAAATAAAAAGCAAGATATTCTCAATAAAGTTTTAAAAAACTCTTTCATAATAATTAGTTCTTCCTCCGCTCAGAATATAAGAATATTTTACATAATTTTATTACATAAATCAATAAATTTTTTGTAAAATAAATTTATTTACTTTCATTAATATAATTTCGTCGAAGGTCTAGGCCTTGTCTGAAAAATAAAATAAACTGTATATTTTAGCTAATTCATAGATGAACTTAGAGCCTGTTCACACGAAAAACTTCACAGTAAAATTACTACGTTTTTTGGTGGTTGGGGGATAAAGCGTACTTTGTCGCAAAAACACATATTAAATTTTTACATATTTTGTAAAATTTGTATTATATTTTCTAGAAGTAATCTAAAATTTTATTTCAAAAGATTTAATATGAACAGATTCTAATTAAATGTTAATGGAATTCTTTAAAAATGGGCTTTGTGCTAGAAAATTATATGGGAAATGGGGGCCACTTATAAAGTTCATTGTAGCATCAAAAGATTTTGGGATAAAGTCTAAATATTTAACTTTTGTAAAATGGCGTCCAATCAAAACAACAACGTCCCCTCTAACGGCATAGTTAACCAATTTATCTGGACCAATTTTAGATAATCTTTTAATCATAGCTTTATCCGAAGTATAGCCTATTCCTAACCCATTAAATGTCGTGGCTTTCACAAGTTTATCTTTAAGCTCGTTTATTCCCATAATTTTGCCTAAAGCAAATGTGGCTAGATATCCCCCCAGCGAGTGACCCGTTAAATAAATATTTGTTTCCTGATTAACAAAAGATACATTTTTAAGATTGTTTATGTACTGATTGACATATTTCGCTTGAGGATGTTCGTTATTTAATATAAAATAACCCCAATTTTCTTGTACGATTCCGCTGTCAGTTCCGCGGAAAGCTATAACAAGATTTTTACCTTTTTTATAGGATATTACTGAAAATCCTGCCATTTTTTTTGCATCTGTGTTTATTATTGAATCTACTATTTTCCAGCCTTTTAGCTCAGATATATCACCATATCCTGCAAACCACTTTTTATCAAAATTCTTATCAATAATTGTTTCTGAAACATTAGTATTTTGGTTATTATTATATGACATTATGGAAAGCAGCAAAAGCTCTCTTTCACTTATGGCCTGTATGCTTTTTCGAGCAAGGCATACAAATGTAAAGAAAAATATTAATAAAAAAACGTGAGGTAATGCTCTTAATTTTGATTTTTTTATATTTTTCACAATATCAAATCCTTTCTTTTGTATATTATATATAATAATAAATCAATAAAAGAAAAAATTCAATATTTAAACATTTTTAAATTATAAAATATTAACAAAATTTATTAAAATAACCTTAGGTTAAACTTATAGGTACATAGGAAATACCACACAGTAGCACAAAAAAAATAAAAATATGAGTAAACAATTATATTCAAGGCAGTTTAAAAGAAATATAGGAAACCTCTGAAAAAAATTATACAGCGACAATGCCTTGCTAAATTTTTAAACGAGTTATACAATAAATTTATATAAATATTTATTAATTCGCAATAATTCTATTATTATACAATTAAAAATATTCCAACAAATCTTATTTGAATTTTATATATACCTTTTGTGCGGTGTTTTCTTCTGCCTTTCAGGCAAGTCCTAAAATATATTTATTTTTTCCAGTATTTTATTTTTTAATATAACGGCCTCTGAAGAAGAAATTTTCAAAATTTCCGTCGAGCTGCCGTCCATATCAATCTTATTTTTAAATTTACCCAGTATATCATAAATAAACAAAGTTTTATCCTTAGCACATAAGATTTTATTTTCATAACGTAAAATTCTATCTACCGAATTTTCTATATCTTTTTCAAATTTTATTTTTCCATTTATATCCGTTAATATCAATTTAGCCTCTTTATCTTCACATTTTGAAGCAATACAATATATTACACCGAAATTTTTATCTATATGTATGGATTTTAACAGCTTAGGGGTATAATTAATTTCTTTTTTTTGATTTTTTAATGTATCAATAAAAATAATAGACTTATCCCCTATTGCAACTAAATTTTTATTTGATATATAATTAACAGAAATTATCATTTGGTTTTGTATGTTGTAGGTTATAACAGGGTCTTTCTTACTAAAATTAAAAACGTAAATAAAAGAGTTTATTTCCCCATTTACAGACGTATTTCCACATATCGCGGCTCCGGAGCCATCTGTCTTTACAGAAAATCCACAAACATAAAAATCTGCAAAATTATATTTATATTTTTCAGTTTTGTCAGGGTTAAATACTGACATTTTAGACAAATAATATGGGGATTCCGTTATTAGTCCGTAAACTCCGTTCTCAGAAATGTCCGCACATAGTATTTTGCATTCTGAATTTTCTTTTAAAATATTTTCCGAACATGTCTCTATGCTGTATCCATTCCCACCTACATCATATAAAATTGCTCTGCTACCACAAGATTTCATAATCGGATTACTTAAGTTATGAGGTCGACACGAAATTTTATTTCCAGACAAATTAAAAGATTCAAAAAATTTATCGCTTGAAATTACAATATTTCCATTTAGTGTGTTTATATTTTTAGACGAAACTTTGCCTCCTTCAATTTCACATGGAAAACCGTTTTCTGTTCCTGCCATAAATGCTTTTACAGAATCTTTTATCTGAAAAATAAAATTGGAAATAAAATATTTACCTGTAGTTACAAAGAGTATTATTACAAAAGCAGTAACTATTATCCATGCAATTTTTTTATATCTTTTACAGCAATTTTTCCTATTATTTAAAGATAATTTTTTATGCATAATTTTTCCTCTTTTTATGTCTCTTTAACTTCCGTGCTTTTTATTTTGGAATATCCCAGAAATAAATTTATTAGAATTAAGGAAGTTCTTTCCTAATGCTGATTAATAAAGATAAATTTTAAAAATTAGTCTTTTATATATCTTGAGATAAAATTTATATAATCTTGCTTTTGTATATATTTGAATGAAAATTCCCAAAAATAAAAAATAAATGATAAATTATAAAAATAATAATTTGGTAAAATAAAAAATTAAAAACATATCAGATTATTTAAAAGAATTCCAAAGCATAAATCAAAATCGATGATTGACTCCCATTTAAATCGTTTTTTAATTCCGTTTTTATTTATTGCCAAGAATTAACAAAGAGGAATCCAAAAAATTTTTGAGATTTTTTAATTTACTTTTTTTATTTATTTTTTTAACAAATTGCCCATATACATGCATATATAAAATACTTTATATATCATAAAAGACTTTATTAAGATATAACCCACTTGCCGGAGCTGTAGGTCCGGCTTTACTTCTGTCCCTGGCCTCTAATATAAAAGGCATATCACTTATTTTTATTTTATTTTGACAAACTCTCAGCAAAGTTCCGATCATAATTCTAACCATATTATATAAAAAACCATCTGCTTCAATATAAAATTCTACTATATTATTTTCCTTTTTAACCTCGAATTTTCTGACATCTTTAATTATATTTGACATATCTCTTTTGTCAATAGTACAAAAAGATGTAAAATCATGTTTCCCTAAATAAACCTTGCTTGCCTCTTTAAGTTTTGAAATATCTAAAGGATACCAATAGTGAAGGACGTATCCATGCAGAAATGGGTCTCTTATTTTGCTGTTTAAAATTTTATAAACATATTCCTTACCTTTACAAGAATACCTTGCATGAAAATCCAAAGGGACTTCTCTGCATTCTTTAACACAAATATCATATGGCAGGACTCTGTTAAAAGCAAAAATTAAATCTCGGCATGAAATTTTTTTATCAATTTTAGTACTCAAACAGTACATATTGGCATGGACTCCCGAATCAGTTCTGCTACATCCTTTTATATCATAATATTTCCCCAATACTTTATACATTGCATTTTGGAAAATTTCCTGAACTGTACGTGCATTTTTCTGTATTTGCCATCCATGATAATTTCTACCATCATAACAAATTGTAATTAGAAGGTTCCTTAAAATAACTGAGTCAGATTGATTTTGTTGCAAAATATCACTCCTATCATAAGGACCAAAACAGCAACTAATGTAAAGATATCGTTTAATTTCATTTTCAATCTTTTTAAATGCGTCCTATTTGTATTAAGTCCATAACAACGACATTCCATCGCCATCGAAAGCTCATATGCCCTTCTGAAACTTGAAGCAAGCAAAGGTAAAACAACAGGGATAAACGAGCGTATTTTATTAACTATTCCGCCTTTGTTGATATCAGCACCTCTAGATTTTTGAGAATTTAAAATTTTATTCGCTTCCATAAGACTAATCGGAATAAATCTTAAAGCTATTGTAATCATTATAGTTAAATCATCCGTATTAACACCGAAACGCTTGAGAGGTTTCATTAAATTTTGCATACCATATGTCATATCATTGGGAGAAGTGGTAAACATAAAGCAAGCACTCAAAATTAACATATTTAATATTCTTACGGCAACAACAATACTATTTTGTATTCCGGACTCAGTTATACTTATAAATCCGAATTTAAACACAGGTTCTCCTGACCCGTAAAATAAATTGAGAATTGCGGAAAGCATAGTCATTGTTAATATTACTCCGGTATTTTTTAGGTAAGTTCTTATCTTTACGTGAGACATTAAAATTAATACAAACGTAAAAAGTGTGATTATCAGCAAAGATAAATAACTCCATGCAGAAAAAATTATAATCATAAGTAGAAACAAGTCTATAAATTTAGCTCGGGAATCTAATTTATGTAAAAGTGAATTGCCCGGCAAATACTGTCCTAATACTATATCCATCCCCATTTATTGCATCCTTTTCTTGTCTAAAATTTTAATTATACTTTTTACCGCATCATCGAGCTTAACAACAATCTCTTCTGATTTATGTAATTTTTCATATAATATTTTCATTATTCGAGTGATTTGAGGTACCTCTAAACCTAATCTTTTTAATATTTCGGTATTTGAAAACACTTTTGTCGGAGTATCAAACATAGCAAGTGTTCCTTTATCCAAAATCATTACTTTATCACACATATCAGCAATATCTTCCATTATATGCGAAATAAAAATTACAGTATTTTTTTGGTTACGATGATATGCCGATATGGCTTCTAAAATTTGTTTTCTTCCGTTCATATCAAGTCCTGAAGTAGGCTCATCCAATATAAGAACTTCCGGTTCCATTGCAATTATCCCTGCAATTGCAGCTCGCCTTTTTTCTCCTCCCGATAAATCAAAAGGAGATTTTATCAATATATCTCTTTGCAGTCCCACAAATTGAGCTGCACTTAAAACTCTAAAATTTACATCTTCTTCCGAAAGTCCCTGATTTACGGGTCCGAAGGCGATATCTTCATATACTGTATCTTTAAACAGCTGATGTTCAGGGTATTGAAATGTCAGTCCGACTTTAAAGTGTACGTTACGGATATCGGAAAAATCTTTCCAAATATCTTTTCCTTTTAAAAATATTTGACCTTCTGTAGGTTTTATAAGTCCGTTTAAAAGTTGTGCCAAAGTAGATTTTCCCGAACCTGTATGCCCTATGACACCTATAACCTGATTCTCTTCTATGGAAAAACTTATCTTATTAAGCCCATTATTTCCGGAATCTGATTTGTTACCGTAAAAATATGAAACATTTTTGGCTTCAATAACTGAAGTTCCTGAAACTTTTGCCATTATTTCCCCTCCTTCACGAGCTTAAACAAATTATTTACACATTCTCCCTCATCAAGAGTCTCAGGCAGATTAATCCCTTTTTCCTTTAACCTGTAAATCAAATCCAGACACTGCGAACTGTCAAGCCCCAAAGTTTTAGAATATGCTTTATTTGAAAGAATATCTTTTAAAACTCCATCTAAAAAAATTGAACCGGATTCCATGGCTATTATTCTGTCTGCATAAATTAATTCTTCTGTATTATGAGTTATTAAAACAATAGTAGTTCCGTTATCTTTATTTAATTTTAAAAGGGTATTAAGCACATCTTTTCTTCCCTTAGGGTCAAGCATGGAGGTCGGCTCATCCAAAATAATACAGCAAGGTTCCATCGCAAGTACTCCTGCAATTGCAACACGCTGTTTTTGACCTCCGGACAACATATCCAAAGAAGATTTTCTGAAATCATACATTTCCACAGCTTTAAGTGATTTTTCTACTTTTTTAATTATTTCCTCTGTGGGTAATCCCAAATTTTCCGGGCCAAATGCAACGTCTTCTTCTACCACGCTTGAAACAATTTGGTTATCAGGATTTTGAAACACCATACCGATTTTTTGTCTGATATCACAAAGTTTATCTTCATTCTTAGTACTAATACCTTCAACCAAAATTTCTCCCTCATCAGGAAGAAGAATTCCATTAAAATGTTTAGCAAGTGTGGACTTTCCGGAACCATTTTTTCCTAATATCGCAATAAATTCGCCTTTGTTTATATCAAGATTGATATCCTTAAGGATTATATGTTGTTCTTTTTCGTCTTCACTATATCTAGAAAAGGTTAAATTCCTTACACTTATCAATTTTTCCATTTCTGCCTTTTCCTCTTTTGTTTTTTCTACATTTATCTTTTTTTCCTCTGTTTTTTCTATTTTAAATCTCTCCTTTCCTTGGCAAGATTTAGATCTGATATCCATATGCAACTTGCTCCCGAAGGCAAAATTCCTTCGGATGTACTAACTTTTAACCCAATTTCGTCTGATAATATATTTCCGTTTCTCTTCCTTTTTATTATTTCACAAAGCATATATTCCATTACAGAGGGTGAAAGACCTGTTGTATATGAATTTAAAATGAAAAATTTTGCATCTTCAGCCATTATTGATTCGCATAAATTTATAAAGTCATAAATATTATCTTCCAGTCTCCATATTTCTCCACCGCTTCCTCTACCAAACGATGGCGGGTCCATAATGATTCCATCATATTTATTTCCTCTTTTTTTCTCTCTTTGCACAAATTTTACACAGTCATCCACAATCCATCGTACAGGTCTTTCTGAAAGTCCGGACAATTGAGCATTTTCCCTTGCCCATGCGACCATACCTTTAGACGCATCAACATGACAGACTTTCGCACCGGCACTTGCACATGCAAGAGTTGCCACACCTGTATATGCAAAAAGGTTCAAAATGTTCAGCTGTTTTTTACAATTTGATATTATATTACTGCATAAGTCCCAATTTACCGCCTGTTCGGGAAAAACTCCGGTATGCTTAAAACCTAAAAGTCCGACCTTTAAGTGAAGTTTTTTATAAGATATCATCCATGACGACTCATCTATAAAATTTAAATTTTCCCAATGTCCTCCTCCGTTTTTTGAACGATGATAGTGGGCATCTGCACTGTTCCATCCCGGATGAAGTTTTTCTGTTTTCCATATAATCTGTGGGTCGGGGCGTATAAGTATTTTATTCCCCCATCTTTCAAGTCTTTCTCCGCAAGACGTATCTATTAATTCATAATCTTCCCAAAATTCCGCAGTCCTCATTTTTTACACCTTTTTATTTTTACTTTTCTTCCTTACTTTTCTTTTTCACTTTTCTTTTTCACTTTTTCTTTTTTACCTTTTTTATATCCTTTCATATTCTTTTGTGCTATTTTATTTCCTTTTTATTATATGTAAATTTTAAACAGACAAATTGAACCTTAGTAAACTTTTATTTTTAGGTATGTACATTAAACAAATTACTGCATTTTAGTTGATTTTTGAATAGTATATCCTTTAAATTCGTCATTTTTATTCTCAAAATAGAAAAACAGCGATGTAAAATTTATATAAAAATTAACAATATATTGTCTAAACTGAAAAGTACGCCCAAAATAAATAATTTTAATATTTTAAATAGTTCATCGATTTCATTTGTAAAACTTTTTGCATTTGGTCCTTTGTTTCATTTAAAAAGTTTATAAAAAAACGCTTTCCTGTTTACTGTATAGATTTATTTTTCAAACTGTCTGATATATTTAAGAAAGCCTTTCCAAAATTTTTCCTCCGACCTTTTCTGCGATATTTTGACTTTGTTCCATATCCATACATTCAACCATTACTCTGATAAGAGGTTCTGTTCCGGATTCCCTGACAATAATTCTTCCGTTTCCATTTAACCTTTCTTGAACTTCTGAAATAGTTTTTAAAACCATCTCATCATTATTTATTAAACATTTTTTATTATTATCTACATTTACGTTGACTATAACTTGCGGAAAAATAGTGAAAATATTTTTCGCTTCCGAAAGTTTCATTTTTTTTCTTTTAAGCACATTTATAAGCTGTATAGCCGTTAATTCTCCGTCTCCCGTTGTAGAAAAATCATGAAATATAATATGACCGGACTGCTCTCCACCGAAATTGTATCCGTTTGCAAGCATATTTTCAAGGACATATCTGTCTCCGACTTTTGTTGCTTCAAAATTAATTCCATTTTTTTTACAAAATTCCCAAAAACCCATATTAGTCATAACTGTTCCCACTATTGTATTTTTGGCAAGTTTACCACGCTCAAACATATCTAAAGCACAAATTGCCATTATAGCATCTCCGTCTGCTTTTTCTCCATTTTCATCAACCGCTATGCACCTGTCCGCATCTCCGTCAAATGCTATACCCAAATCCATATGATTTTTAACAACATAATCAGATAAACTTTTTAAATTAGTCGAACCGCACTTTTCATTTATGTTTGTTCCGTTAGGAGTATTATGTAAAACATGGCATTCTGCACCCAAATCTCTGAAAAGTTCTTCCGCAATTTCATATGCCGAACCATTTGCACAATCCACTGCAATCTTCATTCCTCCAAAATCTCCTTGTACAGTAGACTTCAAGTGATTTACATAATCAAACAAAGCATCACTTCCGTAATCCACCTCCCCGATATCTGCACAAGTCGGATATTTATACGATAAAAGCCCCTCAAATACTAAATATTCAATTCTATCTTCAATTTTATCAGGGAGCTTATATCCGTTTTCGTCAAAAATCTTAATCCCATTAAATTGATATGAATTATGAGACGCCGAAACCATTATTCCGGCATCAGCACCATATGCCTTAACCAAAAAAGCCACAGCAGGAGTAGAAATTATTCCTACAACTAAAACATCTCCCCCAGCCGAACATAT
>CAQJOC010000015.1:11053-16161 GCA_948815685.1 uncultured Eubacteriales bacterium
AGCCTTGTATCTTTCCCTATTATAATTTTCGGCCTTTTAATTCCGTTTTCTATCAAAGATGCAGCAACCGCCCGACCTATATTTAAAGCTAACTCACAAGTCAACTGGGAATTAGCAAGACCTCGTACTCCATCTGTACCAAAAATTTTATTCATAAATATTCTCCTAAACTTAAAATAATATTTAAAATAATGTTTAATTATTATATTATATCATATTATTTAATAAAATGTCATTTCAGGCGGTTCAATTCCCATATGTAAATAAGCTGCTTTTGTGGCACATCTGCCTCTGTGCGTGCGGTTTAAAAAGCCTATTTGTAAAAGATATGGTTCATATAAATCTTCGATGGTCACCGCTTCTTCACCGATAGCTGCAGCTAAAGTTTCAAGCCCCACAGGACCGCCTCCGTAAGACTCTATAATCGTTTTCAGAAGTCTTCTATCATTAATATCCAAACCTAATTCATCAATGCCCAATTTGTATAAAGCTTGCTTCGCAATATTATATGTGATGCTACCCCCATTAATCACCTGTGCAAAGTCTCTGACTCTTTTTAAAAGTCTATTTGCGATTCTGGGAGTACCTCGTGAGCGAGACGCTATTTCAAGTGTTCCTTCATCCGTGACATCAATTCCCAAAATACCTGCACTGCGTCTTACTATTTCCCCAAGTTCTTCATTTGAATACAATTCCAAACGCAGTATAACTCCGAACCTGTCTCTAAGTGGAGCTGAAAGCTGTCCTGCCCTTGTGGTTGCACCTACAAGCGTGAATTTAGGTATGGCAAGATGATATGACATTGCCATTTGACCTTTTCCCGTGACAATATCAATAGAAAAGTCTTCCATTGCCGGATATAAAATTTCTTCAACATTACGTGAAATTCTATGGATTTCATCCATAAAAAAGACATCTCCGCCACTTAATTTTGTTAAAAGAGAGGCCAAATCTCCGGGTTTTCCTATTGCAGGACCGGAAGTCAAACGTATATTAACGCCCAATTCGCGAGCAATAATAGTTGCTAAGGTAGTCTTTCCAAGACCAGGTGGTCCGTACAGCAAAACATGGTCAAGTGTTTCTCCTCGAAGTTTTGCAGCCTGTACAAAAACAGATAAATTTTCTTTAACCTTTTCCTGCCCTATATAATCGGAGAGAGAAACAGGTCTCAGAGGGTTGTCAAAATCTACGTCTGAATTTATTTCATTTGCTGAAACCACTCTGTCGCTCATTTTGTGTTCCAAATTACCACTCACCTTCTTTTTAAATTTATTTTACTATTTTATCGCTTTAAGTGTTTCTCTAATCATTTCTTCAACTGTCAAGTTTTTATTGATTTCACGCAATATCGGTATAACATCTCTTTCAGAGTATCCAAGCATAGCAAGAGCTCCAAGTGCTTGAGATATGTTATTCGATAAAGAAATTTTTTCTGTCCCGATTTCTCCTTCACTATATGCTCCTGCTTCTATTTTATCTTTTAGTTCCAAAACAATTCTTTGAGCCAGCTTTCTACCCAATCCAGAGGCCTTTGTCAAACCTAAGCTGTTTCCTGACAGAATAAACGAGGCTAATTGGTCGGGGGTAAATTCAGAAAGTATTGAAAGAGAAACCTTACTTCCAACTCCAGATACAGATGTCAGAAGTTTAAAAAGTTTTAAACGACCCTTTTCCAAAAATCCAAAAAGACTTATAGAATCTTCTCGAACTACCATTTCGGTAAAAAGTTTGATTTCTTCATTTACTTTTGAGCTCAAAATGCCGAGTGTGTAACTATCCGTTAGACATTTGTATCCTATCCCATTTACCTCTATGACCAAAAAACCTTCATCAATGCTTATAAGCACACCTTTTATATGGTAAATCAATTAAATTCTCCTTTAATTATTCCTTTTTCGTCTTTTATTAACCTTTTACGTCCATTTTTTATTATATAGTCAGTACATTTTAAAAGATATATATTTTAAAATATACAAGGCGAATAAAGTATCGTCTACAGGTCGTAATGTCATTTATTTTATTCCCTATGAACCTTATTTTTATCTTTTTTAACTTCGGTTACCATAATTCTTCATTTTAATTTTTAATTTTAGTCATTAATTTTAGTTCTTTATTTTAACTTTATCTTTTAGACTTTTTTAACGTTCGTTCTAACAGAGAAATATTTGAGTTATTTGCATGGCATAGTGCAATTGCCAATGCATCCGCAGCATCATCCGGTTTGGGAATCTCATCCAAATTAAGAATTGTTTTTGTCATCATCATTACCTGATATTTTTCTGCTTTTCCATAACCTGTAACAGATGACTTAACTTGTAAAGGAGTATACTCATATATAGGTATTGCTCTTTTTTTAAGGGCAAGCAAAATAACTCCTCTGGCTTCCGCAACATTTATTGCAGTTTTTTGGTTATTTTGAAAATAAAGACTTTCCACAGCGGCAGATTCAGGTTTATAAAAATCAATCAATTCATTCAATTTATCAAAAATTCTTTCCAGTCTATCCGGTAGAATTTCTTTAGGGTCTGTAAATATTGCTCCGGAATTTACGAAATAATATTTACCGGGCAAAAAATCCATCACTCCATATCCTACAATTGCATATCCTGGGTCTATACCGAGTATTCTCATTAAGCTACCTCGTCCAAACTTACATTTTTAATAAACTATGGCACATACCTATTCCGATTTAAAATAGTTCAAAGATATTTTAATAAAAAAAATCCGAGATCGAAAGAATTTTTTAGCTCTATGAACGTTAAGTTGTCTGACTTTTGATTTATTTTACCGATAAAAATAAGATTGAAAATATGTGCAAAAATGAAAAATTTTTATACTATTTCTAAAGTATCATATTGAATTATTTTAAATCGGAATAGTGCTAGGAAACACTACACAAATAGTAACTATATAATTCAAATTAAAGTCTTCAGATATATTTTTAATTACATAACAATAATTTTTTGATATAAAGATGTATTTATATGAAGTTATTATATAATTTTTCTGAAAATTTGAACATACCTTACCATTATATAATTTTGCATGGTGTTTCCTATAATTATATAATATAGACTTTTTCTTGGCAATAATCTTCTACATAAGGATTGAAACCAACAGATAATAATTATATTTAAAAAGTGACTTGTATAGAAAAAGATAAAAAATTTCGGAGACAAATTTAAATTATTCAATTTTCGCACACTGCCCAAGCTACCGAACTACTTAAACAAACCAATTCCCTGAATTTTACCGCTTTACAAGAAATATTGCCCAATTTTAAAGTTATTTCAATATAAAATAATTTTACTGTCTTGTCTAACCGGGAATATTTTTTGGTCCTGTTCATAAATATTATAATATCTTATTTGAAAAGGTTGATATAATCAGCCAAGTTTGATAACCAAATTAAGAAAATTCAGCAAAAGAAATCAAATTTATATGGTGACCACAGTTAAACAAGGTAAAATCATATTACTAAATAACAAGATAAATAATATTTATGTGCCCTTTAATACTTTACATAAGCTTTGTATTTTAAAAAATATGTATCTATATTTTCAAATAAATTAACCATTATCTTAATCTTTCATTGGAATATTTTGCATATCTTCGTTTTAAAGCAAAAAAATACACAAACAATAAAAATTTTCAACTTTACTTAATTATTTACAATCTTAAAATTATTTAAATACAAATTCTACTTTAAAATTAATTTCTGTAAACAAGTGAATTTATATACTAAATTATTTTTATTATATAAAGTTATTGTTTTCAATTTAACGTGAGTAAACTCAATAATTTATGGAGGATGGAAAACTGTGCTAAACTATATATGGGCATTTATGATGTTGATAAGCATATTTTGTGCAATTATTACAAACAGAATGGATGCTTTATCTGGAGCAATTCTCTCCGGCGCTGAAGAAGCAGTGAATTTAGTAATTTCTATGTTGGGGATGATGTCTTTATGGGGAGGTCTTATGAAAATAGCTGAATTCGGGGGATTAACTTCACTTTTGTCGCGGATGCTTTCTCCTTTACTCAGATTCCTTTTTCCGGAATATCCCATAAATACTCCTGCATCAAACGCCATATGTATGAATATAACCGCAAATTTTTTAGGTCTTGGCAATGCTGCAACTCCATTTGGAGTAATCGCTATGAAAGAGATGAATAAAATTAATAAAAACTCTTCAACCATAACGCCCGGAATGGCCATGTTTATAGTTATAAATACAGCGTCTTTACAACTTATACCAACCTTTTTATCTGTTTTACGTCAAAAGCATGGTTCTTTATATCCGTTCAGTATAATTCCGGCGCTCTGGCTAACTTCAGTAATTTCACTTGTTGTCGGGATTACATCATGCAAAATTTTTGAAAAGGTATATAAAAAATGAATAATATAGGTTCGTGGGCTATTCCGGTTATGATTTTTTTAATTATAATGGCAGGACTTCTAAAAAATCTTCCAATATTTGATATCTTCATAAAAGGAGCAAAAGATGGTCTGGCAGCGTCCATCTCAATAGCTCCGTCTTTAATTGGTCTTATAACTGCAGTAAGTATGCTAAAGGTATCAGGTACCTTGGATATTTTTACTTCATTTATCGCACCTTTTGTCTGTAAAATTGGCTTTCCGCCGGAAGTTGTTCCCCTCGCAATTTTAAGGCCTATATCCGGAAGTGGAACCATCGCTCTTTTAGATAACCTTTTTTCAAGGTATGGGCCCGACAGTGATATAGGAAAAATTGCTTCAATAATGATGGGTGCCACAGAAACAACTTTTTATACCGCAGCTGTATATCTAGGATCTATTAACATAAAAAATTCAAAATATACTATTCCCTGTGCATTGATGGCGGACTTGACCACAATTCTGTTAGCAGTTATAAGTGTAAAAATATTTTTACAATAGGACCTGCATGAAAAATAAAATAAATTATTCATTTTAACCAAAGCACAGAAAAAGCACGATAGAGAAAAGCAAGAAAAGAAGAGTCTAACTTTTCAAATCTTACGAAAATCCTTCTGAACCATTTAAGTTTTTGAAATAGGCATTCGACTAAATGACGCTCTTTGTATAGGATTTCCTAAAGCGTCTA
>CAQJOC010000016.1:0-11682 GCA_948815685.1 uncultured Eubacteriales bacterium
TCAATCAATTTAAAATATTTTTTATACAATTATAAAAATACACCTATTTTTTTCAGTTTGCGTTTTCCTCCCTCCATATATGAATTAGATAAAATATATAGTTTATTTTATTTTTCAGACAAGCCCTAGATCTAAAATCAAATAAGATTAAGGTTTTTAAGGTAATTTTTAAAATCTTCGCCTATTTCGGGATGGATAAGAGCCATTTCCACACATGCTTGCATAATTCCAAGCTTACTGCCTATATCATATCTTTTCCCCTCAAAATCCACAACAGTGATTCCATCTTGTCTCGCGATAACCTTCATAGCATCAGTCAGCTGTATCTCTCCCCCATATCCGGGTGGAGTCTTACTTAAAATATCAAATATATCCGGCGTAAGAATACACCTGCCAAGTATTGAATAAAGAGACATAATTTTGTCTTTAGTCGGTTTTTCAATCATATCCGTACATTTCAAAATGTTTTTTTCTATAGGTTCTACCTTAAGAGAACCATAATTTACGATTTTTTCTTTCGGTACTTGCTTCGCTCCGACAACACAGAGACCATATTTATCAAAGGCATTAATCAGTTGTCGGCAAACCGGTGTCTCACTGATTATAACGTCATCTCCGTAAAGGACCGCAAAAGGTTCATTACCGATAAAAGATTTAGCACAGCTTATTGCATGACCGAGTCCTTTTGCTTCTTTTTGGCGTATAAAATACAAATTAGCAATATCAGAGGCAAAAGATACAGCTTCCATCATATGAGTTTTTCTGCTTTTTTGTAAATTTCTTTCAAGTTCAGGACATCTGTCGAAGTGGTTTTCGATAATTTCTTTCCCTCGATTGGTTATTATAAGAATATCTGTTATACCAGAGGCTGCTGCTTCTTCTATTATATATTGTATAGCAGGTTTATCAACTATCGGCATCATTTCTTTGGGAAGAACCTTAGTTGCCGGAAGTACCCTGGTTCCAAGACCTGCAGCCGGAATAACAGCTTTTGTTATTTTCAAAAAAATCAACTCCGTCAATCAACATCTTTTTTAATTATAACTTTAAGTCAATCAATTATCTTTGAATTATGATTGGTTTTTTGATAAATAAAGTTGCGTCTAAGTTTAAATTTTCCAATTTGCTTTTTTCTTTAAAGCCCGGCCAGTTTATAAAAAATTTTTAATAGCAAAAATATGTAAACACGAGCCTAATACTAATAGGATTTTCCCCAATAAACAATAGCCTGAGCCTTTTTCCCACAAATCGCACAATGCTCATCAATATTTTTATAAATATCTAAAGGGATACATCTCGAAGTTAATCCGGTTTCCTCTTTTACTTTCTCCTCACATTTGGTACTTCCGCACCACATGGTTTTAATAAAACCGGGTTTTTTTGATGTTTCCTTTAAATCATCAAAATTTTTTGCCTCATATGTCATGGTTTCCATACGCATCAATGCTTTGTTATACATATCTTTCTTAATTTTATCAATATGTACAGAGATATTTGAATCTATATTATCCAATTCATTTGTTATTTTTTCACCCGTGTCTCTCCTTACCACTACACACTTTCTGTTTTCAACATCTCTTGGTCCTATCTCTATTCTTAAAGGTACGCCTTTCATTTCATATTCAGCAAATTTCCATCCCGGGGATTGCTCGGAATTATCCACTTTTACCCGATAGTTCTTTCTGAGCTTTTCATAAACAGTATTTACGGTATTTTGTACAGCTACATTTTTTGAATTTATTGGAATTATAACAATCTGAAGCGGAGCAATATCGGGCGGAAGTACGAGTCCATTATCATCTCCATGAACCATAATAATAGCACCTATTACCCTTGTAGTCATACCCCATGATGTTTGGAAAGGATATGCACTCTTATTTTCACGATTTTGATATTTAATGTCGAAAGCTTTAGCAAATTTGTCTCCAAAGAAATGACTTGTTCCGGACTGCAACGCCCTACCGTCATGCATCATAGCTTCAATAGTTAAAGTATACTCAGCACCGGCAAATTTCTCTTTTTCTGTTTTTCTCCCCCTTAACGTCGGAATGGACAAATGTTCTTTGAAAAAATTTGCATAAACATCAAGCATCTTCTGAGTCTCTTGTTCAGCCTCAACTTTATTTTCATGTACGGTATGCCCTTCTTGCCACAAAAATTCACATGAACGTAAAAATGGTCTTGTCGTTTTTTCCCATCTTACTACTGAACACCATTGATTATAAAGTTTAGGTAAATCTCTCCATGAATGTATTACTTTGGAATAATAGTCGCAGAAAAGGGTCTCGGAAGTAGGTCTTACACACAAACGCTCCTGAAGTTCTTCTTCCCCTCCATGTGTTACCCACGCAACTTCGGGTGCAAATCCCTCAATATGATTCTTTTCTTTTTGCAATAAACTTTCCGGGATAAACATAGGCATCATAACATTAACATGACCTGTTTCTTTAAACTTTTTATCTAAAATTTTTTGGATGTTTTCCCAAATTGCATACCCATATGGCTCAATAATCATGCATCCTCGAACGCTTGAATATTCCATGAGGCCGGCTTTTTTTACTATATCTGTATACCATCTTGCAAAGTCTTTATCCATTGCAGTTATTTCTTTGACATTTTTCTTTTCATCCGGCATATTATATTACTCCCTATTGTAATTAATTATAATCATTATATATATTCTCACCATTTTTTTCAATTTAAAAATTTAGCCCCAAAAAGCCAGTTAGAGATATTGTGTTTGAAAATTAATTAAAGTATTGGACTTTCCATAAAACCAGCTCACGTCCTCAATGATTTTCCCTCAGTCTCATATATTAATATTAAACTAACTTGAAAAATAAACGAGAGTTTTGACGGGAAGATAGATAAAATCAAAATTAGATACTCTCATATTTTGTTTTTATATTTTTCAAATATTTATCGAATCGTTCTATTTTTTGAATATATTTCACAATTATTGAAATAATATTACTATTTATATTGTTAAGGAAACACCATATAAAGATTATAGAGTGATCAGGTATGGCCAAATCTACAGATAAATAATTTTATACGTCTGTTTTACTTATTTTAAAGAATTTTATTGTTATGTAATTAAAATTTACAGATACTTTTTATCTTTTTACACGGTGTTAACTTAAATAATTTAAGAATATGTAAAAATCAATAAATGCAGTAAAAAATGTATAGTTTGTGTTAGAAATAAATTTACGTTTTATTTTTAGTAAAAATATTAAAAAATATTTAATTTCTATAATTTTTTATACACATACAATAATTTAATATATGTACATTGCAAAAGGAGAATATTTATGAATTTTAGAACTGATTTGGCATTAGAAGCAGCAGAAATCCATAAAGATATAAAAGGCTTAACCATAAAAGAGGAAAAAAAAGGCAAATCAGTCATCTCTAGACTTTTAATTGAAAGTAAAGAAGCTTCGGAAAAAATAGGAAAACCAAAAGGAATGTATGTAACTGTGACCGTTCCACCGCTTACTGACTATTTCCAATGTAATGATGAAAGAATTCGAACACTTGCAGAAGAAATAAAAAGATTAATTCCCAAAAGTGGGCTTGTACTTGTTGTAGGGCTTGGAAATACTGAAATAACTCCGGATGCGTTAGGCCCTAAAACCGTTGACAATGTTCTCGCAACAAGGCACATCTCAGGAGAACTTGCAAAATCCATAGGACTTGGAGGTCTTCGTCCTGTATCTGTTTTAACTCCGGGTGTTTTAGGCAAGACCGGTATAGAAGTATCAGAAGCCTTGTCCGGATTAATCAAGGGAATAAATCCGGCATGTTTGATTGTAATAGATGCTTTGGCATCACGTCGTCTTTCAAGGCTGGGATGCACTGTACAGCTTTCAAACCGTGGAATTGCCCCGGGAGCAGGAGTTGGAAACAGACGCCCAACTCTTGATGAAAAAACTTTAGGAGTCCCGGTTGTAAGTGTTGGAATTCCTACAGTTGTAGATGCTGAAACTTTAGTTTACGATATTTTAGGTGATTTTTCAAAAACTGCTGAAGAAGATTTTCAAAATAAAACCAAATCTTTTGGAAAAAATATGATTGTTACGCCTAAGGAAGTGGATTTACTAATAAATCGTGCCGCACTTCTTATTGGTATGGCTATAAATTGTGCATTACAGCCCGAATTTTCTCCTGAAGAACTTTACAGTTTAATTGCTTAGAATAATTTATGATTTAAATTCATATTATTTGAATAGCCCAAATAATTTGAAAATTGTAAATTGATAAAAGCTTAAAAACGTTTTTCGGTTTTTTGCCCATTTTTTATATCGCACAAAAGGTCTAAGGCAAGTAAAAAAAATAAAGTAAAAAAATAAAATAAAAAAATAAGTTTTATAAAAAATAAAAAAATAAAAAGAAAAAATTTTTTCCATTTTTTCTCTTCTCTTTTTCCTTTTTTCTCATTGTAAATTTCATATCTACTCAAAAAAGATTGATTAGATGATGCAAAGACTTGGTTTTTAAAAATTTTTAAATTGCAAAACATTTGTACTATTTTCAAGTTATTTGATAATAAATTTCAACCTGTTTCTACAAGTGACCGGAGGTATAAAACTTGAAAGTTTTAACAAAAACAAGGACTTCAGAATTTTTTATTTTTTTCACTTTTATTTTATGCTTTTTGCTTGCCGTTATATGTATGTTTATAAGAATTAAAAGATTATATCCACGGGGTAAAGAAGTCTTAAGCGTGTTATCTGTCAAACCATTTTTTCCACAGGGACAAGTGTTATTCAGTATTTCGGATTTATCTAAAAGTCAATCTCTAGGCTCACCTGCTTTAATAGAAAACAAAGATTTTATTCAAAAAACCAGTAACAGTGAATATAGCTCATCGGAAATTCCTCAGCCTCCCCTCGTCACCAATGAAAATGAAGAAGATAATCATAATCCTAATGAAAAAACTTTTCGTATAATTGAAAGCCAATTCGGACAAGGGGGACTAAAATATGAAAACTTCTGTGTAAAAAATACTTCGGGAGTAGAAATAGATATCGCAAAAGAATTAACTTCTAAACCGGACTTTTGTATAAAAAATTCAACAGAACCACAAGTTTTAATTTATCATACGCACACATCCGAATCTTATCTAAAAAAAGATGAAGGATTTTATTATGAAAGTTATTATCCTCGTTCTACTGATAGTTCAAGAAATGTAACAAGAGTAGGCGAAGAAATTACCAAACAACTAATAAAACATGGAATTTCTACAATTCACGATGTAACATATCATGATAGCCCAACATACAAAGGCTCATATTCTCGCTCATGTAAGACTATCAAAGAAAATCTTGAAAAATACCCTTCAATAAAGGTCACAATTGATATACATAGAGACAGCATGGGAAGTCCGGAAAACGGAAAAGTAAAACCAACATTTAAAATAAACGGAAACAAGGCCGCACAAATTATGATTGTTGCAGGCTGTGATAAAGACGGAAGTGTAGGTTTTCCGGATTGGGAATATAATCTAAGGTTGGCTCTGAGACTCCAGAAAAAATGCGAAACCATGTTTCCCGGATTAACTCGCCCAATGTCTTTTGGAAATTTCAGATATAATATGAATCTTTCTCACGGAGCAATGCTAATAGAAGTTGGAAGTGACGTGAACACTTTAAATGAAGCGGTTTATTCAGGTACTTTAGTTGGAGAAGCCCTTGCAGGAGTGCTGAATGACTTAAAAAAGTAATGTAGGCGTCGTTATTGAAAAAAAGTAAATAACATAATAACATAAAGATATGAGTTAAGAAAATATGAGTTAAGAAAATAAATATAAAAAATGAACAATATAATATAGGTAAGTGGACATATTCTGAAGAAAATACATGAGATATTCAAAATTTAGTTACCACTTTTAAACCGTGTTAACTATAAAAATCGCTATGTCTGCATTTTCAAAACTTTACTTTAGCCTTATAAACTCAACTTATTTTTGATTTTTTAAAAAATTTATTTCAAAAAAAACACAAATAAAATATTTACAGTGATATGAACAATTAGTATTAATAAAATGTACTCTTACCTATTTAATTCTTAAAACGTTTAACATTAAAACTTTTAATAATAATCGTTGGTTTATCCTTTTGACTGCTTTTTCATTCTTTGCTCTTTATTTAGTATTATTTTTCTTATACGTATATTTTTAGGCGTAACTTCCACCAATTCATCATCATTTATAAATTCCAAAGACTGCTCCAGACTTAACCTGCTTGGAGGAGTTAATTTTAAAGCCTCATCCGAACCTGACGCTCTCATGTTGGTAATATGCTTCTTCTTACATACATTTACTACAACGTCTTCTGCTCTCGGACTAGCTCCAACTACCATCCCTTCATAAACGGCTTCGCCCGGTCCCACAAATAATCTTCCTCTATCTTGTGCGGCAAACAATCCGTAACCGGTCGTTTCTCCCGTTTCATGGACTACAATTGAGCCCTGCTGTCTTTGAGAAATTTCACCTTTATAAGGTTCATATCCGTCAAATATATGGTTCATTATTCCGTTTCCGTTCGTATCTGTCAAAAATTCAGACCTATATCCCATCAATCCTCTAGATGGTAGTCTAAATTCCAAATGTGTGGTTCCATCCCCCTTTGCCACCATATTGCTCATCTCTGCCTTGCGAGGCCCAAGTTTTTCTATTACCGCTCCAACATAGCCATCCGGAACTTCTACGGATAAAACTTCCATAGGTTCACATTTTTTTCCGTCAATTTCTTTCATTATAACTCGGGGCCTTGAAACTTGAAATTCGTACCCTTGACGCCTCATATTTTCAATAAGCACAGACAAATGAAGCTCCCCTCGCCCCGAAACACGAAAGGTATCTGAAGAATCGGTCTCTTCCACTCTCATGGCAACATTAGTCTCAATCTCTTTAAAAAGTCGGTCCCTTATATTTCTGGAGGTTACAAATTTCCCCTCACGTCCCGCAAATGGACTGTTATTTACCATAAAAAGCATTGCTACCGTTGGTTCGTCTATTTTAACAAAAGGCAATGCCTCTACTTTATCCGGTGAACAAGCAGTTTCTCCTATGTTTAAGTCCTGTATTCCCGACACCGCAACAATATCCCCGAGCTTGGCACTCTCAGATTCTACCCTTTTAAGCCCTTCAAATTGATAAAGAGTAACAATTTTTGCGTTTCTCGTTTCTCCGTTCATCATACAAATTGTAACATTTTGGCCAACTTTTATAGAACCTCTTTCTACTCTTCCTATTCCAATTCTTCCAACATATTCATCATAATCTATATTGGAAAATAATATCTGCAGTGGTCCATTTAAATCGCCTTCAGGAGGCGGAACTTCTTTAATTATTGTGTCGAACAAAGGTGTCAAATCTTTCCCTTTTTCATCTTTTTTAAGTGAAGCATACCCTTCACGTCCCGATGCGTATACGACTGGAAATTCTATCTGGTCTTCATTCGCTCCCAACTCAATAAATAAATCTATAACTTCATCAACGACTTCATCAGGCCTGACTCCGGGTCTATCTATCTTATTTAAAACAACAACCGGTTTTTTACCAAGTCCCAATGCTTTTTTAAGTACAAACCTTGTTTGAGGCATACAACCTTCAAATGCATCAACCAGTAAAACAACTCCATCAACCATCATAAGAATTCTTTCAACTTCGCCTCCAAAGTCAGCATGACCCGGAGTATCTACTATGTTTATCTTTGTCCCATTATACATGACAGCTGTATTTTTCGATAAAATAGTAATACCTCTTTCTCTTTCAAGGTCATTTGAGTCCATTACCCTCTCAGCAACCGCTTCATTTGAGCGAAAAATTCCGCTCTGCTTTAGCATTTGGTCAACAAGCGTTGTTTTTCCATGGTCAACGTGTGCGATTATTGCTATATTTCTTAAATCATTTCTTTTATCCAATTTGTTCACTCCCTTTCAATTTATCAAAGTCTATACATTTTCTTCTTTCTTTCCGTTTTCTCCATCAATTTGCTCATCTATCATGTTTTTAAATTTTCCACCTATCTTCTCTACATGTCCAAGTGGAATTTTTTCACATATTTCAAATACCTTATCCCTCATCCAAAGTCCCGGAGTAACTCTTACCGAATATCCACATCCATTAGCAACAATAAGCTCATATGGATTTAGCTTTGGCAATCCATACAGCGAAAGAATTGCCATTATTACACCGCCATGTGCAAAAACGGCAGATGATGTTATTCCATTTCTCATTAAGTCTTCTATAAGTTTTTCTACCGCATTGCAAAGCCTTTTTTTAAATTGTTCTCCACTTTCTCCATTAGGCGGAGTCAATTGTCTTCCGCTTTTAATCCATGCTTGATATTGCGCATTATCTTTAAGTTCCGATGGTGTTTTAGTTTCCCAATCTCCAAAATCGCATTCTTTTAAACCATCAATCACAATGGGTTCTGCTTCCGGGTATATTTCCCCGCAAGTTTGAATGCATCTTTTTAACGGGCTGCTATAATATGCCTCAACCTTTGGATAACTACAATCATTTTTCAATTGTTTTAGCTTATTTAGACCTTCTTCGCAAACCGGAATATCTGTCACTCCAACATATTGTCCGTTTATATTTGCTTGTGTCATACCATGGCGAATAAAATTTATCACATATGACTTCATTAATGTTTCCTCCATTTTACCTTTTTATTTTTTAATCCTTACCTTTTTTGCCTTTTCCTTTTTCATCTTTTCCTTTTTTATTTTTACCCTTTTACTTCTTTACTTTTACTTCTTATTTTCCAAATTTATATTTTTATTTAATTTATTACATTTTCATTTTATTTTTCTTTTCTTTTTATTTTTCATTTTCATCAAGCGAAAAATTTGAGATAAAACAGGGTAATTTAAGAAAATAAAATACATAATTATTATTTTTTAGATTTTCCACAAAAGGCTATTTAAGTCACTATTTTTAAATTTGTAAAAACACTTTTTTAATTTTCATTTTTCCCCCATAATTTCTCATTTGGTCTGGATAAATTAATTTTTTAAACTTATCCTCTTTTCAGTTCCGGATATCAGTCTTAATATATTGGATTTATGCTTAAGTATTACAAGTAAAGCGGTTAAAAACGCTATTGTTGTACATATCAAAACATAATAAATATTGCCGCCTGAAACTGAAAAATCTTTGTAATAAAACGCAAATGTTGCTATTGGATAAGAAGCCGCCGCAAATATTGAGGCAAATGAAACTATTTTTCCAATCACAAGCAACACTAAAAAAACGAATATTACAGTAAAAAATATTCTCTTATCCATGAGCAAAGTAATTGACCATCCGGTTAATATGCCTTTTCCACCTCTGAAACCAAAAAAACATGGGTAAATATGACCAATCACACACGCAAAACCTGATAAAAACGCCAAATACATTAAAATTTCTTTATTTTCTTCCAAATTTTCTCCCCAAAAAACATTATTCTTTGCAATAATTTCCGAAACTCCTACCGCTAAGACTCCTTTGGCAAAGTCCCCTACAAACGTCACGATTGCAGGTACTTTCCCAACTGACCTTAATACATTTGTAAATCCGGCGTTTCCACTTCCCATAGTTCTTATATCTTCTTTAGCGTATAGCCTTTTAGTTGATAATATGGAAAAATTTATTCCTCCAATTAAGTAAGAAAAAATCAATATCATACACAGCATAAACAAATGGTCTTTAAAAATAATCAAAAAGTTCTCCATGACATCAAAAATTTTATCTCCTTTATTTTTATTTACCTTTTTATTTCCCCTTTTATTTACCTTTTCCTTTTGCCATATAATTTCCTAAAATCTTCTTTTCGCTTTTTTCGCGTATTATAAAATGAATAGGTGTACCTTTTAATTCAAACGTATTTCGTAGACAATTTTCTATGTATCTTTGATAAGAAAAATGAAAAAGTTCCGCTATATTAACAAAAAACACAAATTTCGGAGGCTTAATCCCAACCTGAGTAATATAATATATTTTCAGACGTTTACCTTTATCCGTCGGTGGCTGTGCCCTTGCCATCGCTTCATTCAGAATCTCATTTAATGTTCCGGTTGATATTCTGTTTGAGCAAGCTTTTGAAACATTATTTATAAGTTCGAATAATTTATCTATTCTTTGTCCGGTCTTTGCCGAAATGAATAATTCAGGTGCATATGACATAAACTTAAACTCATTTTTTATTTTTTCTCTGTATTCAGACATGGTTTTATCATTTTTTTCTAAAATATCCCACTTGTTTACTGCTATTATACATCCTTTTCCTGCCTCATGAGCGAGACCTGCAACTTTTACATCCTGTTCAGTTATTCCCTCTGAAGCATCAAGCATTATTATGCAAACATCGCTTCGTTCAATAGCTAATTTAGAGCGGATAACACTGTATTTCTCTATCGAATCATAAACTTTACTCTTACGCCTGAGTCCTGCTGTGTCCACCATATTATATGTTCCGAATCGGTTTACAATTTTTGCGTCTATGCTATCTCTGGTTGTTCCCGCCATGTCAGAAACCAAACAGCGATTTTCGCCTAAAATTTTATTTATAAGCGAAGATTTCCCCACATTAGGTTTCCCTATTACAGCAACATTTAAAATTTCATTTTCATCTTCATCCTGTTCCCATTCAGGAAGCTTGTCATAAACCGCATCAAGTAAATTTCCCGTTCCATGACCATGTATAGATGAAATTTCAATAGGTTCGCCTAAACCAAGATTATAAAATTCATAAAATTCCGGCGGAGGGCTCCCCAAAGAATCACATTTATTAACGCACAAAACAATGGGTTTTCCGCTTTTTTTTAAAATATCTGAAACTTCTTCATCAGAGGCAATAACACCTTCTCTGATACTTGTAACAAATATTATCGCGTCAGCAGAATCTATTGCCATATATGTCTGGTCTAAAATTTTTTCTGTCACCGAAGTATTCGAAGAAAAATCCAGTCCACCGGTATCTATTAAGGATATATTTTTACCTCTCCATTCACAATTACCTAAAATTCTGTCTCTGGTTACTCCCGGAGTGTCATCTACTATGGACAAACGCTTTTTTACCAATCTGTTAAATAAAGTCGATTTCCCTACATTGGGACGCCCGACTATCGCAACTACCGGGATTGACATCTGATTTTTTCCCTCCTAGATAAACCCATTTCCCTATTGAAATAATTTTAATTTTTACTTTTTAATCTTTACTTTTTAATCTTTGCTTTTTAATCTTTACTTTTTAATCTTTGCTTTTTGCTCTTATATTTTTACTCTTACATTTCAATTTTTAACTTCAATCTCTGATTTAAAAAATTTCTGTCCAAAAAAACAGAGAAGGATTTCTCCTCCCCCTCTAATCCCAAATCCTAAGCTTCTACCTTTATTACTTCTCGGCCACGATAATATCCACAGCTCCGACATACTCGATGCATTAATTTATATTCACCGCATTTATCACATCTAATAAGTGTAGGTACTGTCAATTTCCATACATTGGAACGTCTTTTATTTCTTCTCGCTTTAGACGTTTTTCTTTTAGGTACTATCGCCAAAGCACACACCTCCAAATTTTTACTAAGTACACTTTCTATTAAATAATAATAGCCTAACCCAAAATTTTAAAAGCCTCTTCACCGACCTTCAAAGTCACATCATAAATTATACATCTGAAA
>CAQJOC010000016.1:11692-16086 GCA_948815685.1 uncultured Eubacteriales bacterium
GACTGTCAACCATAATTTCACATTCCATCATGTTGCCTTACTTTTAGACACTTTTTTCGTATCTTTCACACTTACATCCTTATATGCAATTTTTAAATCCGTAAACAGGCTCCAATTGGCTATGGATTCAGTTTTAGACAAAGGGTATTCCACAATTACATCTTTAAATTCACGTTTAATTGGGAAGACAAAACATTGATAAAAGACGCTTCTATTTTTTCTATTTGTTCTGAAGTCAGTGTAAATTCCGAACTGCAGTATTTTATTTCATATAAAAGTGAATATTGATTATCTTTCATATTTTTATCAACATAAATATCTTTTACCTCTATATCCTGTATTAATGGGCTTGATTCCGAAATTATTTTTTCTACTTTTTCTGAGGAAATATCTTTTGTCAACATAAAATTATATGTCCTTACCAGTGAGGGATATTTAGATTCAAATTTTAATTTTTTATTTTTTTCTTTTAAATCTTTTATGGAAATTTCACAATAAAACACAGGGTCTTTTATAAGTTTTGCATTCGAAATTTTGTTAATCACCTTTTTATTCAGTTCTCCTAAAAAGCCTACTTTTTGCCCATTAGATATAATATCGTAGCCTGACGACTCTTCACAAAATTTATAATTATTGCCTTTTAATTCAAACTCCTGACCGAAATTTTGAAAAATTATAGACAGATAATTTAATAAATCATAATATGAATACTTTATATCATTGTTTATTCCCCAACCTTTTTCAACTCTTTTTCCGGAAAAAACAAAGCCACATTTATCTATCTCTTTATAACCCGTTTTAGAAGCGTTTTCTTCATCTTGATTTTTAAAATACGTTCTTCCTATTTCAAAAATAGATAAGTCTGTGTTATTCATGGAGTAATTATAGGCAAGAGAAGAAACAAGAGAATACACTAGTGTCGGTCTCATAAGTGCGTAATCTTTATTTATTGGATTTTTTAATACTAAATCCGAATATAAATCATCGTTTTTATTTATATTAAACATTTCAGTAAAACTTTTTGGAATAAAAGAATAAGTTATTACTTCATAAAATCCCAGTCCTACAAAAATTTCACGAAGTTTATCTATATTTTCCCATATTACATTATGTTTATATTGCAATTTCATTGTCGGCATTACGGGAGAAATGTTATCATAGCCGTGAATCCTTGCAACTTCCTCTATAAGGTCAACCTCTTTCGTAACATCTAAACGATAAGACGGAATTTCAACATTGATTATATCATTGCTTTTATTTTTGCATTTAAATTCATATTTTTCCAAATATGTTACGATTTTTTCTTTTGTAACGGAAGTTCCAAGTAACAAATTTGTACGAGAAACTCTCAAATCAATAAATGTCTTATTTTTGGGAATGGGATAATAATCAAAAATTGTTTCTCTTATCTTTCCTCCACAAATTTCAGCTATCATTTTTGCACATATTCCTGCCATATTAAAGCACTGTGTGATATCTATTCCTCTTTCAAAGCGGAACGAAGATGGTGTGGAAATTTTCATTTTTCTGGAAGCCAATCGGATGCTGACTTCATCAAAACATGCGGCCTCAACCATTACACAAGTGGTGTCTTTATTCACAGCGACTTTATCTGTTCCTATTATTCCGGCAACACACAAAATATCCTTTTCGTCCGAAACTGTTATATACCCCTTTTGAATTTTAGCCGGAACATTTCCAAGAGTTAAAATATTATATTCCTTTTCAGACTTTTGTATTTTTATATCATTTCCGGATATTTTATTTACGTCATATGTATGCATCGGCTGCCCATATTTAAGCATTACATAATTTGCTATATCTACAACAGCGTTTACCGGATTTATACCAAGTTTTTCCAAAACGATTTTTATATGTTCCGGAGTAGGCACGTTGTTGTCTATCCCATCAACAACTACCAACGAAAACCTTTTAGCTGCATCAGAATCGATTTCTAAATTAAACGGAAATGAACCAAAACTGCTTTTCAAGTCAATTATAGGGGGTTCGGGAAGTTTTTTGCCTTTAAACGCACATATCTCTCTGGCTATACCAATATGAGACAGCATATCGGGACGATTTGCCTTAACCTCTATGGTTACAACAGTATCATCTCCTTTTCTTATTTTTTCATCAACCTCAAAACCTTGAAGATTTAATATTTCGAAAAGTTCTTCTTCTTTAATATCAAATCCGCAAATTTCTTTGACAAAATTAAAAGAAAATTTAAACACTTTTTATTTACCCCCTACTAAAGCTGTTTCCATAAACTTACATTATTTTCATAAATTTTTCTTATTTCTCCCAGGCCATAATATAAAAGAGCCAGTCTGTTAAGACCTAGTCCAAATGCAAAACCCGTGTATTTTTCACTATCGTATCCCACGCCCTCTAAAACATTGGGATGTACCATTCCCGAACCCAGGACAACTATCCAACCGGAGTTTCCGCACGTACGACAGCCTTTTCCTCCACATTCCACGCATGACATATCTATTGCAGCACTGGGTTCGGTATATGGATAATAAGTGGGGCGAAACCTAACTTCAATACTTTCACCGAAAATTTCCTTTAAAAGTGTTATAAGAATGGCTTTTAAATTTGAAAATGAAATTTTTTCACCTACCATAAGTCCTTCTACTTGATAAAACATGGGCGTATGCTGGGGATCTATGTCATCTACTCTATAAACTGTGCCGGGAGATATAATTTGAATCGGAGGTTTTTGCAATTCCATCGTTCTTATTTGAACCGAAGATGTATGAGAGCGAAGCAAAATATTCGGAGGAGTTATATAAAAGGTATCCTGCATATCACGTGCAGGATGATAAGATGGCATATTTAATTTTTCAAAATTGTATTCATCTAACTCGATTTCCGGTCCCTGAACTACGGAAAATCCCATACCAACAAATATTTTTTCTATTTTTTTATATAATTTTACAAGTGGATGGTAATGACCTATCTTAATATTTCTTTTAAACACAGAAACATCGTATTTGTTGGTTCCTTTTTCCGTTTCGAATTTATCTTTTAATGAATTTATCTTTTCATTTGCATAATTTTTAAAATCATTTATTGCTTTTCCAAACTCTTTTTTCTCATTGCCATCTATGTTTTTCAAATTTTTATACATATTTCCTAAAAAAATTTTTAGATACTCCGATTTAAGGTCGTCTACATCTTTTTTACTTTGTACATTCAAAATTTTTTCTTTTAACTCATCTTTTTTTTTGTTTATCTCCCCGATAATATCTGCCATAAATTCCCCTCCGAACTTATAATCGTTATTTTTTATTCTCCATATTTTTTATAACGGCTTAATTTTTAATCTATATCTTAAATCTTCCACTTTGTCAAGTTTCTCCCAGCTTACTCCAAGGTCTTCTCTTCCCATGTGACCATATGTAGCTAAAGAACGATAAATCGGAGTTCTTAAGTGAAGATTTTCAATTATCGCAGATGGCCTCAAATCAAAAATTTCCTGAACCGCCTGTGAAATTTTCTCATTTTCAATTTTCGAGGTTCCGAAAGTTTCAACCATAACAGAAACCGGATTAGCGACACCTATCGCATAAGCGAGCTGAACTTCACATTTATCTGCGATTTTTGCACCAACCACGTTTTTTGCCACATATCTTGCGGCATATGCTGCGGACCTATCCACTTTTGTGGGGTCTTTTCCCGAAAATGCCCCGCCGCCATGTCTGGAGTACCCTCCATAAGTATCAACTATTATTTTTCTTCCGGTTAGACCGGCATCTCCCTTGGGACCGCCTGTCACGAATCTTCCGGTAGGATTAACAAGTATTTTAATATCGTTATTTGCCATATTAGAAGCAATAATCGGAACAATAACGTTTTCAGTGATATCATTTTTTATTTTTTCTTGAGAAATTCCATCCATATGTTGTGCGGAAACTAAAATTGAATCAATACGAATAGGGCGACCGTTTTCATATTCCATCGTAACTTGTGTTTTACCATCCGGACCCAAATAATCCAAAATTTTATCTTTTCGGACCTTTGCAAGTTGTTTCGCTAAACTATGCGCCATCGAGATTGGCATGGGCATCAGTTCGGGAGATTCATTACACGCAAATCCAAACATTATTCCTTGATCTCCGGCACCTATCTGATTTAAGTTATCTTTAGAACCATCTTTCATTTCAAAAGAACAATCTACACCACGTGCAATGTCATCAGACTGAGCATTTATAGACGTTATTATTCCACATGTATTTCCGTCAAGTCCAAAGTCTGAACCATTATATCCCACTTCTTTTATAACATTTCTTGCCTCAGAAGCTATATCAACATAACAGTTTGTGGAAATTTCTCCCATTATATGTATAAGTCCGGTAGTTGCACAGGTTTCACAGGCAATATGTGCG
>CAQJOC010000017.1 GCA_948815685.1 uncultured Eubacteriales bacterium
ACAAAAGAGTTTTCAGTCTCTAGAATAAGTAAATCTCCGTCTGTTTTTGATTATGACAAACTTGAATGGTTTAATGGAGAATACTTAAGGAATGAAAGCATAGAAAAATTTGTGGAACATTCGGAAAAATATATCAGGGAAGGTATAGGAGAAACCTCACTTGACATTCAGAAAATCGCTGCAGTTTTACACCAAAGAGTAACAAAATTAACTCAAATTCCGGATATGATAAGTTTTTTTGCCAAACTACCTGTATATGATAAAGAACTTTTCATAAATAAAAAAAGTAAAACAAATTTAGAAAATTCACTTTCTTCTTTGAAGATAGCAAAAGAAAAACTTGAGAATTTACAAAGCTGGAATTTTGAAAATCTCCATAAACTTCTTTTAAATTTAGCTTCGGAACATGGGCTTAAAAACGGTACACTTATGTGGCCAATCAGAATATCGGTATCCGGAAAACAAATGACTCCCGGCGGTGCGATTGAAATACTTGATATTTTAGGAAAAGAGGAATCTATAGAGCGAATAAATATAGGGATTGAAAAACTTGAAAATATATAATCAAAAATCATAATAAGAGATAAAATATTAAAAACATATCTATATAATTTAAATAAATTTCACAGATATATTTTTGATTATAGAGGAATAACTATAAAAATATAAATTATAAAAAAAAGAAACACAGCAATGTCTAAAAGAAAAGTAAATGTAAGATTTATAACTAAATATCTTAAAAATCGAACCAATATTTTGCAAATAAAGAGTACAAACGTTTCCCGGTTTTCTGACAGGACCATTTAGGGAAAGTCCGAAAAGAGAATCGAAAGCTTATATATAGTCCACACCGTTTTATAATAAATTTTTAATTCCACATTTTTCAAGTTAGTTTACTATAATAATTAAGAATTTCCATTGAATTATTTATACAGGTTTTCTCTATATAATCTTTGTAAGGTGCTTTCTCAAATATTTATGGGTATAAAACAATTTCATTTTCTTCTTTCAAAAAACAACTCCTGTTTTTGATTTTAGATTCTATTTTTCCTTTAAAATTTTTTATTGCCCCTTCAGGTATAATTATTTCTAAACGACGCAATTCAGGAAAAGGACTGTCTGGATAGATAAATGCATCATAAGCAAATTTTTTAGGTGGACGTTGCCCTTTAAAAATAATTTTCTCAATTCCGAAACAATAGCCGAATGACGTAGAAGATAATTCTTTTATATTTTCCGGCAGGCATATTTCAGTCATATTGTCACACCGTGCAAACGCAGATAATCTTATAGTTTCTAATGATGGAGGGAAGTCTGTATTTTCAAGTCTTGTGCAATTTTTAAATGCAAATTTACCAATCTTTTTGACTTTGTCTCCGAAAAATACATGCTTTAATGACCTGCAATTTTCAAAACAACTTTCTTCTATAAATTCAAGATTTTTGGATAAAGCTATATTAGTTAATTTATCGCAATTTTTAAAAGCACCTTGTCCTAAATATTTTAAACTGTCCGGCAGATAAACAGCCTCTAAATTATGACACTCCGAAAAAGCAAAGTCGTCTACTATTTCAACCCCATCTGGAATCTGTAAGACACTAATATTGTTACAGTTTACAAATGAGTTTGACCCTATTGATTTAAGAGAAATCGGGAATTGAACATTTTTTAAATTGATACAGTTAAAAAATAAAAATTCTGGCAAAACAGATATATTACAATTTTTCATATCAATACTTATTAAATTCGGACAATTGGAAAATGCATTATATTTTATTCCAACAACTTTAAAATTTTTCTCTTTCCCTAAAATTGAAACTTCTTTAGGAATATTAATTTCACCATAATAGCCCTCATTTGGATTTTTTACAACTATGACTCTTTCTTCATCAATTGTTTGATAAAAAATTCCGTCTTTAAAAAAGGCTTGTGCAAATATGAAGTTAAAATTCAAAAAAAATATTCCCCAAATACATATTGTTTTTAATAATTTATTCATTTTTTCCTCCTCAAAAATAAACAAATAATGTTTATAATATTTGAGGTAAGGATATGTTGTTAATTTATGATAAGTAAACCAATTAAATAAATTAAAATATTTTTTGTCTTTAATTTAGATTTATTTTGACTGCTCATGTTGTCGAAAATAGCTTGACGTGAGAAAAAATATATGGTAAAATTTTTATTACCTCAGGAGAGTACCAAGTTATTTTCCCTTGAGGGAGGTAAATAATGATTTATCAATTGTAAATTGGAGGTGCCGTAATGAGCGAGCAAGTAATATTAGCTTGCACTGTGTGTAAAAGACATAATTATTCAACAATGAAGAATAAAAAAAATGTCCCGGAAAAAATGACATTGAGCAAGTATTGTAAATTTTGCAAAAGACATATTTTACATGGAGAGATTAAATAGGTATTAAGGGAGGTCAGGATTAATGGCAGACAAAAAAACGAATATCTTTGAAAAAATCAAAAATATTTTTACTGATTTTAAAAATGAAATAAGGCGAATTATATGGCCTACACCTAAAATGACTTTTAAAAATACCGGAATAGTCTTTGCCACAATTCTGATTGTTGGGACTTTTGTTTTTTTATTAGATTTTGCAATGACGAACATTTTAGGTCTGATTATGTCGGTATCTAAATAGATGTGTCCGAAAGGAAATATAATTTATGTTAGAGAAAATTAACGAAGAGGCTAAGTGGTATGTTGTTTATACATATCCTGGATATGAAAATAAAGTTGCTTCGAATTTACAAAAGACGGTTGAAAATCGTCATCTTGAAAATTTAATATTAGAAATACATGTACCGACGGAAACCGTTGTTGAAGTAAAGGATAATAAAAAACGAGAAGTTGAAAGAAAAACCTTTCCGGGATATGTTCTCATAAGAATGGTGCTAACTGATGAAACTTGGTATATAGTACGCAATACGAGAGGATGCAGGGGCTTTGTAGGAGGAGAATCTCCAACTAAACCGTCGTCCATCAGTGATGAAGAAGTTGCTGCATTGCTAGGAACAAATCGTAAAAATATCGAGGTAAATTATTCAGAAGGAAATTCCGTAAGAATAGTAAGTGGTTCTTTTGAAGATTTTGTTGGAACTGTAGACCGAATAGACAAAGTTAAAAATATTGTTAATGTGACTGTTTCGATGTTTGGTAGAGATACTCCGGTAGAGTTGGAACTAAGTCAGGTTGAGCCAATATAGTTTAGATAATGTGATTAAAATTTAAAAATATGGTTGTGTTTTAAGCGGTAAGGGTTAAATATACCTTTTGTACCGCAAATATGGAGGTGCAAAAATTTGGAGAAGAAGATAAATGCGATAGTAAAATTACAAATTCCGGCAGGTAAAGCAACCCCAGCCCCACCTGTGGGTTCAGCACTTGGACCGCATGGTATAAATATTATGGCTTTTACAAAAGAATTTAATGATAAAACTAAAAATGACGCTGGGATGATAATTCCGATTGTTATGACTATTTATGCAGACAGGTCTTTTACTTTTATTACAAAAACTCCGCCAGCGGCAGTTTTAATAAAGAAAGCGTGTTCTATTGAAAAAGGAGCGGGAGAGCCGAATAAAAATAAAGTAGCTAAAATAACCAGAGTTCAGTTGGAAGAAATCGCTAAATATAAGATGCCAGATTTAAACGCATCTGGTCTAGAGTCTGCTGTAAGCATGATTGCAGGAACAGCGAGAAGTATGGGAGTAGAAGTAGCAAATTAAGGTTTCCTGTGGGAGGAAAACATCCGATTTACCACTTTTTAGGGAGGAAAATTAATGAAACATGGTAAAAAATATTTAGAAAGCATGAAATTATTTGATAAAAATATGCTGTATGGTGCCGCTGAAGCGATGAAATTTTGTGTTGATACAGCGAAGGCCAAATTTGATGAAACTATTGAAATTCATATAAAATTAGGGGTTGATTCAAGACACGCCGACCAGCAAGTTCGTGGAGCGGTTGTTTTACCTAATGGTACCGGTAAAAATATAAAGGTTTTGGCAATTTGCCGTGGAGAGGGAGAAAGGTTAGCAAAAGAAGCTGGGGCTGACTATATTGGTGCAGAAGACATGGTTGCAAAAATACAAAATGAAAATTGGATGGATTTTGATGTATTGGTAACAACTCCTGATATGATGGGAATGGTCGGACGTCTCGGACGTGTTCTAGGACCTAGAGGTTTGATGCCTAATCCTAAAGCTGGAACCGTTTCTACAGATATTTTTAAAGCGGTTAAAGAAGTGAAAGCCGGAAAAATAGAATATCGTCTCGATAAAACAAATATAATGCATTGTCCATTGGGCAAAGCTTCTTTTGGAGTAGAGAAATTGTTAGAAAATTTCGATGCTTTAATAGATGCCGTTATAAAAGCAAAGCCTGAGGCAACTAAGGGACAATATATAAGATCCTGTGTTGTAGCTTCCACTATGGGACCAGGAATAAGAATAAATCCTAACAGAGTTATGTGATAAAAAAGGCTAAACATCACCCAGCTAGGCTGGAGGATGTTTATTGATATCCTCTTGCAATTTTCCCTCTTTTCTTTGTCATTTTCTTATTTTATTACATCTTTCTTTCTATTGGTGGGATCCTTTTCTTGTTTAAATCTACAAGCCTTTCATTAAATTTAGAAACTTTTCTATGGCTTGAATTATCGCTGGAAACAATATTAGGCCATTCACCATTTAACCTTTTATCTAATTCCTCCATATTTTTAAGGAAACTTCCTTTGACAGCTTCTTCTACAGGTCTGGAATGAACTGAACCTTTAAGGATAGTTTTAATCCCCGGGGTGTGAATTGGAGAAATTGAAATAAGCTTATCTTTGCTTTTTGCTTTTGCATATTCTTCCTCTTTATCGATTAAAATTTGGTCATTTCCGGATTGTCTAGTTTTAGGATTAAAAGCTCCTAACGTAATATTGCATACAGAAAAATTTCTAATGTTTTTTTTGTAATAAATTAATATTTGTTTACCTTCGCCCAAAATTTCATATAAAGTTATATCTCTAATGTTAAATTTCCCTTCAGGTCCGGGCCAATAGATAAGGGGTAAAAAAGTGTCTCTAACTCTCTTTATGTTTCTGAATTTTTCAATATCTTTTCCCGTTGCTTGTACTGCTATCAAAATAATTTCCTTGGGATGCTCTCTCAAAAATTTTACAATACCATCTATTACTTCTAATACAGAACCACCGTTAACAATTCCATGAAATATGACTAAAACCCCATTAACCTCCCTAAATCTCAAATCTAAACGTCTTACGCCTGCTTTCAACTGAGCTATAACATTTCCTGTTTGAGTCTGAGCTATTTTTCCGACTATATCAGTATTAGTCACCGGTCTCATAGTATATGTTCCGGTATCATGCGAACCCGGAATTATAAGGTCGGCCAGCGTTAATTTTTCAGGTTGACTTGAAAAATCTAATAAATCTTCCATCCAATATTCAGGTTGACTTGAAAAATTCAATAAATCTTTTATCCAATATTCAAGTTTTTCCATACGCCTCTTTAATTTTTCGTCTACACAATCATATATTTTTCCACTTCTGCTTTCTCTGATATCTTTCAGATATGGTTTTCCAAAAAATGCCAAAAATTTTCTCCACCAAGGAAATTCAGGATAGCAATATTTTCTTTTAGCAATATTAAATTGTCTTTTGGCATCCTTTATAAGTTCCCTTTTTTTCTTTTTAAAATTTGTTTCTGCCAACTCCTGAGGCGTCAAAATTTTATTGGTCGAATATTTTTTATATTTAATTAAAAAAGCTACGCTTATTCTTTTGTTTTTAGGTAAATTCGAATTAATTTCTTCAATAAAATATGAAAGATTTTTAAAATAGTATTTAAAATTTTTATAATCCAATATTTGTTTATCTGCAATTTCTAATTCTTTTAATTGAACTTTAAGAAGATGTTGTAATTTTGTTTCTTCCTTTTTTAAAAATTTAATTTTATTTTTTAACTCAGCTATTTGTTGTCTAGACAATATTTTCTTTTTATATTTCAATTCAGTCTGTGCCTGCTTTAGCTCTAATTTTTTTTCATCAATTAAAACATTATAATATCTTCTCACCTTTTTTATAGTGTACCTATTATGTTTTCTAAACCACTCTTTTGCACTTAAATCTAATTTTTCATATGGCATAAATTTCCCTCTCCAAGCTTTTAACAGTGCATCATCGATAGGATTGAAAGAATATCTTTGCAAGTTAAGAATTTAAAAACTAAAATCCATGCAAAAACTTTTAATATGGAAATTCCATTGGAGTCGATATTTAAATTAAATTATTAAACCGATATTTTTAAACATTTCTCATTAATTAAATTTACTCATCTGTCCAGATTTGTTAACATTATACAATTAAAATTCCGTACTCCGTTTAATTGTATAATGAAAATATATAAAGAAAAAATTTTTTTATTTTTTTATTAAAGAACCATCATTTTTAAATATAGAATTTTCAGAAATTACTCCTCGTACCATAGATGTAGGATAAATAGTGACATTTCTTTTCAAAATTGTACCGGGATTCAATACTGCATTGCATCCAATTTCAGAAAAATCACCTATAATTGCTCCAAATTTTCTTAAATTTGTTTCAACTATAACACCATTTAAATTTATCTTTATATTTTTCTTATCCGACCTAACATTTGAAAGAATTGCACCTGCACCTAAATGTGATTTATATCCTAAAATAGAATCACCGACATAATTAAAATGAGGAACCTGAACATCATTAAACAATATACAGTTTTTTAATTCACATGAATTACCAACTACTGAATTTTCCCCTATAATTACATTTCCTCTTATAAAAGCATTATGCCTAATTTCCGTATTATCAAAAATAATTGTTGGACCTAAAATTAACGCCGAATTGGCAATAGATGCACTTTTAGACACCCAGACTTGATGAGAAATTTCAATATATTTAGATTTATCCATAGATTCCATAGTTTTTAATATAAAATCCCCTATTAAGGGTAAAACTTGCCATGGATATTGTACAGATTTAAATAATTTTTCTGATATGGTTTGCGAAAAATCCAACATATCGTCCAAATATATGCCCATATCTTGCATTATATATCACCAATATAAATTATATTTTATACAGATTGTGGAAAAGAAATAATAAATTCGCTTCCTTTGCCGACCTCACTGTTTATTTTAATGTTTCCTCCATATAAAGCCACAATGTCTTTAACTATGGATAACCCTAACCCATTGCCCGGTATTTCAGAAGTATTTTCTGTATTTACACGATAAAATCTATCAAATATCTTATTTATATGCTCTCGGTCTATTCCGATACCAGTATCCTTTATATTTATTCTGACATATTTTTCTTCAGTATAAGCTTTTATAAATATCTTACCATTATTAACATTATATTTTATGGCATTATTAATTAAATTTGAAAACAATTGTTGAAGACGTATGCTTGAAGCATACAAAGTTAAATCTTCGTCCATATCAATATATATGTCAATATTTTTAACTTTAGCAATAGGCAACAACGTTTTTAATACGGTTTCAATTTCTTTTTTTATATAACATTTTTGAGATAATTTAGTATATTCACTGTTTTCAATTTGAGAAAGGAGCAAAAAATCATCAATCAAGCGTAACAGTCTTTGTGCTTCGGAATCGATTATATCGTAAAAATATTCACGAGTTTTTTTATTTTTAGCTCCATCTTTTTTTAAAAATTCGATAAATCCTATTATGGAAGTCAGAGGAGTTTTTAATTCATGAGTTATATTCGCTACAAATTCGTAATTCTTATTTGAAGAATCTTTTAAAGAACCTGATGCATTTTTTAAATCAGTAACCATATTAATAACTCCGCTTCCTTTATTTTTTATCCTTTTTATTTATTTTCATTGCTTTTAGTCTACTTTATTATATTTATTGTTACGCTTTTTTCTTAAATTTATTCTTTTTGCTTCTTTTTAATTCTTTTTGTCTCTTTATTCTCTCTTTTTATTTTTCTAAGTTTTCTCTATTATAGCTCATCCTCTGAAGCAAAACGATAACCTACCCCACGCACAGTACGAATGTATTTGGGATTATCGGGTTCGTCTTCAACTTTTTGACGTAAATATCTTATATGAACGTCAACAGTCCGAGCATCTCCGCAATATTCAACATCCCACACTTTTTCCATTAATTGCCCTCTTGTTAAAACTCTCCCTTTACTGAGCATAAGAGTAGTTAGCAAATCAAATTCTTTCATGGTCAAATCAACTAATTTACCGCTTTTAGTGACAGTTCTTCTGGCTAAATTGACTGAAATATCCCCGCAACTAATGATTTCGTCCGATGTTGTTACATTAGAATACTCTTTTCTGCGGATTACAGCTTTAACTCTCGCACAGAGTTCCTTTAAACTAAATGGCTTTGTTATATAATCGTCTGCCCCCATCTCCAAACCTAAAACGCAGTCGACTTCCTCGTTCCTTGCGGTAAGCAACAAGACAGGCACGGATTTAGTAACCTTGTCCAACTTTAGCCTACCACAAACCGTAAGCCCGTCTAACTCCGGCATCATCCAGTCAAGAATAATTGCATCCGGAATACGTTTTTGAACTCCCTTTAATAATTCCGCACCTCCGGAAAATTCCTGTGTCTGAAAGCCTTGATCCTTTAATGCCAATGAAGTCAGTTTCCTTATACTATGCTCATCATCCGTAATATACACCAATCCTGCCTCTGATTTTTTCACGTTAAAACACTCTCCCATATCCATATTATTGGACTTTTTATAGATTTTTAAACCGGTATATTTAAATTATGTTTTAATAACACTGATTTAACTAATTTAACTTTCTATTGATTCAATTTTAAAAAGACATAAAATAAACTACAATTTTAAATGAATACCCCAAAAAATTATATTTTTTACCTATGTATGAATTCACTTTATCATACGCTTCATCAATTCCAACACAGCCTACCCCCTGCGATAATACATATTATGCCCATTTTTAAGGCATTTAATGAAATCTTTTTGAAATAAATTCAAAACCTTAAATCGCTGTAATTAATTTAATTTTTTAATTACATTAAAAATGAACTCATTAATATGTATTATCACCACCTATATATTAAAATATTTATAATTATAATACGGATAAAAAATAAATACAATACATAATTTGTTCATAAAAAACCTTGTGAATGTTAATTTTTTTGTTGAATTTTGCATAATTTATTATAAGAGTTTAATTATACTTTACATATATTATTTTATTTAATTAGCAAATCATTTTGTGAATAAAGGTAAATATGGGTTTGATTATTTTTAACATCGTCAACATAAACTTTAAATATAAATTTATCATAAATAGTTAAAATGTTTTTATCTTTAACTTACCAATTATTTAAATTGAGAGTTTTTATTCCGTGAATTATTTTTTCTCTTAATTTAGGATATGAAATTTCTAAATTTTTAATTAAAATTTTTATACTTTCTCTCGAAGAACTTTTATCCATAGGGCATAAACTTTTACAAACAGGAAAATTGTTTCGAACCAAAAATGAGTATATTTCAGTTTCTTTACAAAATATCAGAGGTCTTATCATATTAAGCCCTTGTCTTGAAAGATAAGATACCGGTGAAAAAACCGAAATCTTTCCTCCGTTAAAAAGATTCATAAAAAATGTTTCAACAGCATCATCCATATTGTGCCCTAATGCTATAGTATTACAATTATTTTCAATACAAATTTTGTGGAGAATTCCATGTCTCATTCTGGAACACAGACTACAAGGATTTTTCTCTTTTCGCTCTTCAAAAACAATTTTCCAAATTGGATAGCGTTTAATGATATGCTCTATTCCAAGATTTTTACAAAATTCAGTAATTTTTGAATAATCCGCGGGGTGCCCGTAAAAACAAGAATCTAAAGTTATGGCTTTTATCTTAAAATCTGCCGGATAAAAAGACTTTATTTGATTTAATGCCCATAAAAGTATTATGGAGTCTTTCCCTCCTGACAAAGCAACAGCTATACAGTCTTTTGGTTTTATCATTTGATACTTGTTTATCGCAGCTTGAACTTTGCTTATAATTTTTTTCAAAACTTCTTCTTTCCTTTTTCCGTTTATATTTAGTAGACCTTGTCTGAAAAATAAAAACAAAGTGGAAATTATATAACAGAAATTTATAAAGATGTGAAATTCTTTCAATTTTGGATTTTTTCGTCATAAGCAAAAAAATTAAACATTAAATCTGAACAAAACAACGTCACCATCTTGCATAATGTAATCTTTACCTTCCGAACGTATCAACCCACGTTCTTTTGCATTAACCATAGAGCCACATTCCGACAATTTATCAAAAGCAATAACTTCAGCTCTTATAAAACCTCGTTCCAAATCCGAATGTATCTTTCCTGCCGCTTGAGAGGCCTTAGTTCCGATTTTTATAGTCCAAGCACGAGATTCAGGTTTACCTGCTGTAAGAAATGAGATAAGACCAAGTAGTCGATAACATGAAGATATAATTCTGTCAAGTCCGGATTGGGTCAAACCAAGCTCATTTAAAAACTCTTTTTTCTCATCTTCTTTCATCTCTGAAATTTCAGCCTCCAGTTCCGCACATATAGGTATGGTCTCTGAATTTTCTTTCGAAGCTATTTCTCTTACAAAATCATAAAACTCACTTTTTACTTTACCTGAACAAAAGTCTTTTTCACTTACATTTGCGATATAAATTACAGGTTTTAAAGTAAGTAGAGAATAAGAAACTGCAATTTTACTTTCCTCGGCATTCATCGGAGTAAGACGAGCCGGTTTTTCGTTTTCAAGAGTATTTATTATTTTTTTACATAATAATATCTCTTTTTCAACACTTTTATCACCTTTTAAAGTTTTCTCCAGCTTGGCGATACGTTTTTGCATATTTTCCATATCAGACAATATAAGTTCCAGCTTTATAATTTCCATATCTCTTTGAGGGTCGGTATTTCCTTCAACATGAATTATATTTTCGTCAGAAAAGCATCTTACAACATGTAAAATAGCATCTACTTCCCGTATATTGGCTAAAAATTTGTTTCCGAGTCCCTCTCCACGTGATGCCCCCTTAACAAGACCGGCAATATCAACAAATTCAATGGTTGCAGGAGTAATTTTTTCTGAATCAAATATATCTTTAAGCCTTAAGAGTCTTTTGTCCGGTACCGAAACAACTCCGATATTGGGTTCTACGGTACAAAAAGGATAATTAGCCGACATTGCACCTGCATTGGTAATAGCATTAAATAAAGTGCTTTTCCCTACATTGGGAAGCCCTACGATACCTATTTTCATATTTTCTCCAACCTGTTAAATTAATTTGCTAATATTATATAGTTTAATTATAAAACAAGCAAGCCACGGATTTTAAGTGAGATGAAATCCAAATTTTAAATATCCGACAAAATTAGACCTCCTGCGAAATCAAAACATACTTCATAAATAAAAGGTAAAATATTGGGTTATAGATAAATTTAGGATAGACAAAACTTGCAAATTTTTAAGGTCTATTTATAAAAAATATCAACTTTTTAATGTCTCAAGTTGATTTCGTAGGAAGTCTATTGCAAAAATATTATGGAAACACCGCACAAAAGATATCTATAAAATTTGTAGGTATATTTTATTGTTATATAACAATAAAATTACTAGCAATCAATAAGAGTTTATGTAAATTTATTATATAATCTGCTGTTTTAGGATTTAACGAGGCATTGTTGCTATATAATTTTGTGAGATTTTTATAGTTGTTCTGATTTAAAATAGTACGGGCTTTCTGATTTTGCAAAATATCTATTAAACTTCCTGCGAAATTAACTTGAAACATTAAAAAGCTGATTTTTTATAAATAAAATTTCAAAATTTGTAGATTTTTTCCATTTTAGAATCATTCATAACCCGCCATTTTGCTTTTTATGTATGAGTATGTTTTGATTTCGCAGGAGGTCTATTTTTTAAAAGACTTCCTGCAAAATCAACTTAAAACCTTAAAAAGTTACTATTTTTTATAAATAAAATTCCAAAATTTGCAAATTTTTTTCATTTTACAGTCATCCATAATCCAATATCTTGTCTTTTACTTATGAGTAGGTTTTGATTTTGCAGAAGGTCTAAAGTATTATGCATATAAGCCCATTACATCCATCATTTATAATTCTTTCAATAGTTTCCCTTAATTTTCCTCTTGCGTCCGGTGGCATACGATATAACTTATTGTTTAATCCTTCGCTTACCAGTTCATGGAGAGATTTTCCAAATATATTAGATTCCCAAATCTTTGCCGGACTTTCTTCAAATTCTTTTAGAAGATACATAACTAGTTCTTCTGACTGCTGCTCTGAACCTACAATAGGAGTGACTTCTGTTTTAATTTGAGTTTTTATCATGTGTACAGAAGGGGCCGAAGCTTTTAATCTAATCCCGTATTTCCCTCCTTGTTTTATTATTTCAGGTTCATCTAGATGGAGTTCCTCCATTGACGGGAGTACAATTCCATAACCACTTTCGTTTACATCATCGTATGCTGCGGCGATCTTGTCATATTTGTCCTTTATTTTTGCAAAATCTGTCATGCATTCCAGAAGCCCACAGTCATCTTTTATTTCAATTCCGGTTTTTTCTCCTAAAATTTTATAAAATAAAGAGTCATTTAAAGATATCTTGACTCTTGCCGAACCTGTGCCTAAATCTATAGACGAAATTCCACAATCTTTAATATTTTCACATTTTTCCAAACTTTCCGCAGCATCTTCTAGCTCGCTTATTTTTCTAATTGATTTTGCGGCATCGTTTATTGCAAAATAAACGGAATCCCTAAGCCAGTGTTCCTTTTCAAGCGATGATATCCATCTGGGCATATCTATTTTTATTTCTTTAACGGGAAATTCAAATAAAAGTTTTGCTAAAATACGTTTGATTTCATTTTCATTCAATTCTAAACAGTTAACCGGTAAAACAGGAACTTTATATTTTTCCGACATTGTATCGCATAGCTCTTTACATTGTTGAGAATAAGGATTCACACTGTTTAAAAGAACTATAAACGGCTTATTTATTCCCTTTAATTCATCAATTACACGTTCTTCGGCTTCTTCATATTCATCTCTGTCTATATCGCTTATTGAACCATCTGTGGTTATTACAAGTCCGATGGTGGAATGGTCGGTTATAACTTTTTTAGTTCCTATTTCCGCAGCCATATTAAACGGAATTTCTTCATCAAACCAAGGAGTCATGACCATTCTCGGCATTTGGTTTTCTATGTATCCCAAAGCACTTGGAACTATGTAGCCTACACAGTCTATAAGTCTTGCCTTAAATGCAGCCTTGTCATCTATGCTTACTTCAACCGCATCTTCGGGAATAAACTTTGGTTCCGTAGTCATGATAGTTCTTCCCGCTGCAGATTGAGGCAATTCGTCTACCGCTCGCTCTCTTTGAGGTATATTTTTTATATTTGGTATTACCAGGGTATCCATAAATTTTTTTATAAATGTTGATTTACCGGTTCTGACCGGACCTACTACTCCAACATAAATATCTCCGCCGGTTCTCTGTGCAATATCTCTGTATATATTACGTTCTTTCACTTTTTTTCCCCCTGAATTAAGAGATTTTCTACTTTTATTTCTATTTTTATTTTTTGCTTTTAACTTTATTTTTTCGGCTTTTATTCCTGCATCTACTCTTGCTTTTGCTCCTATTTTCTTGCTTTTATTCTTAATTTCATTTTCACGTTTATTTCCGCTTTTGCCCTGACGCCTTTTTAACAGTGTAAATTTCTTCATTTATTTTCGTTTTTGTTTTTATTACGTTTCCTCTTAACTCATAGGTATTAAAATCATTCGACTTTGATTTATAACTTCTTCCGAAATATCATTTTCTTCTTTTATTGCGTCTTCATAGGTATAATATTTCCTAGCGATATCCCATATGGTTTCACCGGGTTCTGCGAAATAAATTGTAAGTGCAGCGTTTGAATCTTTAGTCTGAGGTTGTGTTTCCGAAGCGGTAGCTCCCGATATTGTATTGTGCTTTTTACATGTATAAACAGTTGCATTTAAATTTATATCCGCTTTTACCTCTATAGACCCACTGCCTGTTATTCTATAACCTATAGCCGTAGAACAAATTTCGCTTTCCACAATTATTTCTTCACAATCTGAATCTAAAGGTTTTTTATGTCGGACATCAATTATTCTCTCTATATAGAAAGGGGTCTCTTCAAGGTCTATTGCCAATATGCAAACATTCATTTTTCCTTCAAACAATATTTCTCCATTTTCATATTTTCCGTTAATTGATGAAACGTCGCTCCATATATCTATCACTCTTGATATGTTAAATTCCGTGAACTCAATTGTGCCATTTACGGAAAATGAAGAGTCAATATTCTGAGAAATCCGGCACAGTTTTATAATTTCATTCGTACATTCCAAATCGTAATTCACCGAATAAGCGTCCTTTATCATTTCTATTTCCTTTTCGCCATATGCCATAATTGTCGCTGCAGCTTTAATATCTTCCATAATAAGATTTGAAACGCCTTGTTCGTCTCCTTGTATTTGTTCTTCATGACTTAGAACTTCTAAACATACTGTGCACTGGCTTTCATCAGTTGCCCCCGGAACATCTATCACCTGATTAAATGGTATTGAATATTCCATCACTTCAAGCTGTCCCGAACTTATATCCCCTATATATAAAATTTTTACCAAAGCTTCTCCTTTAACCGCAACCTTATTTACCATATTTTTGTATTCCTTTGGAATAAGAGAAATATCTGAACGAATAATTATTTCCGGAGCGGGCTTATTTTGTCCTAAATCGAGCATTTCGTTTATAGAAAATTGTTGCTGCCCCATTCCCTCAAGGTTACTTAATATTTCTTGAGATTTTTTTTGCTGTACGTCGTCTCCTTCTATTTTATATACAATATCTTGACCGGATTTATTGTAAACTTTCGCACAAATAGCAACCGCACCGTGAATATCAATTTTTCTTGGGCTTACGGCTCGGCAATTCATATATTCTACTCTGCTCGAAATAATTGAAACAGCATTTTCGGGAGAAGTTCTTAAATCAATCGAGCACGAAAACGAAGTGGTGTTTTCACAGCATCTAACGGATTTTTTATCAGAATCCACATAAATAATTTTTATATCTATATTTCCGTCAATGTTTAATCTGTCTCCTGAAATATTTCTTGTCGAAACCTTTGGATGTATGCCACATTTAAGAATTCTTTGTATGTCGGGGCAATAATCCGGTAAACTGAAGTCCAAATCAACCGGAATTTCCTGACATCCGTCAAAAGCAAGCTTTTTCACAAAGACAGTATCTTTATTTACATCATAATTCACTTTGAACCTCTCCTCGATTTTACGTTTATAATCATTTTTATTCTCTTGGAACTGCTTTTATTACATTTAAATAAAAAAATAAGCGAAAGTTCTTACTTAAGGACAGACAATAAAGCAGTTTGAAGATCAGAGAAAAGAGAAGAGGTCCGGAAGGCTTGCCAAAACTTAAGGGTATTATTAACCATTTTTTCAGATTTAGAAACAACTTTAGTACGGCAAGTAAAACGGGCAAGATCATTACGAATATTGCTATTATCACGCTCAATAGCTACAGTATGTCTTTTACCAATAATATGCCTTTTTGGGGGCAAAACCTTAGAAAAAGCATTCCAAAAGAGTCTGTATAAAAAGTGCAGGCTTTCAGGTGTTTTACTTTTGCATATAGTCTTTTAAAAATTTTCGCAGACCTGGAACCCGTAACCCATGCTATCATTTCATTTTTGGCCCTGTCGAAAGCCTTGATTACCCACAGCTTACGTTATCTTTAATTTTATAGTCCGGTAGTTTTTCTGCTGCTTCATTAATCCATCTGTGTACCAGCGACCAACACATCCCAAATATTTTTGCTATTTTATTTATTGACATT
>CAQJOC010000018.1 GCA_948815685.1 uncultured Eubacteriales bacterium
TGCCCGCAGAGACCGTTCTGCATTTGCGACATCCCGGAAAATTGATTTCAGTGACCCGAAAAGAGTATTGCACTGAAATAGATTACATGATATAATTTTTTAGTATATCGATTTATGCTTTGAGCTTATTAGCATATTTTGAAATTAAAATTGCATTCCTCTGCTTTTTAAAATATAGAGCAAGAATGCATAGATATTTGGAGGATTTATGGAAGCGTTAAAAAAAGTTTTTGAAGGGTCACTGAAAAAAGAGTTACCGGAGTTTGGAATTGGGGATACTGTAAAAGTAGATGTTAATATTAAAGAAGGAGAAAGAGAGCGTATACAGACCTTCGAGGGAGTTGTGATTGCTAGAAAAGGAAGCAATATAGGTGAAACTTTTACAGTTAGAAGAGTATCTTATGGAGTAGGGGTGGAAAGGATATTTCCGCTACATTCTCCGAATGTTAAAGGCATAAAGGTTATCAGAAAAGGTAAAGTAAGAAGAAGCAAACTTTATTATCTAAGAGAGAGAACAGGAAAGGCTGCAAGGGTAAAAGAGCAGATAATCTAAAAAGTGTACTGTATTGCTATAAATCGTATGTATGGATTAGACGCTTAAAATAGGTTATTAATCGAATATGCTGTATAACAAAACTTATTTGTGTAAGTTATATTAATAGACATAAATCATAGTTGAAAAGTATTCATATTATTTTTACTTTAGACTTTGTTTTTATAACTGTTTCGGGATATTATATGTTTAACACTTCACATTATTTAGATAAAATGTTATTACCGAGTCCGAAGATGGCAAAGTTTTGGGTGGAAAAGGATATAAAAGACAAGTGAGTTTTATAGAATTTTTATTTTAGCAGAATAAAGGGAATGTAAATTTAACATATACCGTGTTTGGATTTAAAATTACATTAAAATGTCATTTTATTTAGAGAAAGGAGGCTTGTTAAGTATGGGAGAAATAGTGGAAATAGATGAAAGTTCAGAAGAAATTCCAAGTGGGTTTATTTATAATTGTTATGAATGGACAGAGACTATAGTTGAAGCTATTATTCCAGTTGTGTTTATTTTGGCTTTTGTTTTTAGGATAGTGAGTGTTTCAGGAGAATCCATGCTTAACACTTTACATAATATGGATAAAGTGTTGGTAATGGAGTGGTATTATAAGCCTAAAAATGGAGATGTTGTGGTGATAAGAAAAGGTCAAAATCTTGATGAGCCGTTGATAAAAAGAGTTATAGCGATAGAAGGACAAACACTTGGAATAGATTTTAGTACTGGAACTGTAACAGTGGATGGGAAATTATTGGAAGAAAGATATATAAAAGAAAAAATGTGGCTTCGTGAAGATGGAGACATTCCTCAGAAAATACCAAAAGGATATAGTTTTGTTATGGGAGACAATAGGAATAATTCTTTGGATAGCCGTTCAAAAGCAGTAGGGCTGATAAAAAATGAAGATATAAAGGGGAAGGCAGCGTTTGTGGTATTTCCTTTTAATAGAATTAAATCAATATAAAGTTTGGCTATTTTTATAAATGTTATATTAAATTTTTATCTCACATATAAAAATAAAGTTTTAGTTTTTAAAGAAAGTTTTTAAATCGGTATCTGCAATGGCATTGTAGTTTAACTTAAGGTGATTTAATGGGGCAAACTGAAAATATCAACTGGTTTCCAGGGCATATGGCTAAGGCTATCAGAAACATTAAGGAAAATATTAGAATTGCTGATATTGTAATAGAAGTTGCGGATGCAAGAATACCTATAAGTAGTAGAAATTCTGATATTCAGAAGATTATTGGGGAAAAACCGATATTACTTGTTTTGAATAAAAGTGACCTTGCGGATTCAAAGCAGACTGAAAAATGGATCACACATTATACACAAAAAGGAATAAACACTATATCAATGGAATGTAAGTCAGGTAAGGGGATAGGTTTATTAAAAAAGAAAATAAACCACCTTATGGGGAAAAAATGTGAAAAATGGCAGTTAAAAGGGATAAGCAGAAAAACAATAAAAGCAATAATTCTTGGTGAGCCTAATACAGGGAAATCTTCACTTATTAACAGACTTGCCACAAGTTATAAAGTTAAAGCTGAAAATAGACCGGGAGTTACTAAAAAAAACAGATGGATACCCATAGATGAGACTATAGATGTGCTTGATACTCCGGGGATCTTGCCACCTAAAATTCAAGAAGTTATTTCACAGAATAACCTTGCATTTACAGGGGCGATCAAAGATGAGGTATTGGATTTAGAATCAGTTTCATTAAAACTTATATCTTTTTTAATTGAAAATTATTTAGAAATGTTAAAAAACAGATATAAAATTAACGATGAAGAAATTAATAATGCTGTACCTTATGAGATTTTAATTCTTATAGGAAAAAAGCGAAGACTGTTAACTTTAGGTGGAGAGGTTGATACACAGAGAACATCAATTATGCTTTTATCAGAGTTTCGTGAAGGAAAAATTGGGAAAATTACTCTTGAAAAGGTCAAAGTTTAAAAATCAATAAAATCAAAGAGGAAAAAAATTGAAAGATTGGTTGTTATATGAAAAAGAGTGTCTTAATGCAGGTTATAAGGTTGTATGTGGAGTAGATGAGGCCGGACGAGGACCTCTGGCAGGTCCTGTTTGTGCTGCTGCAGTAATTCTCAGAGAGGGAGAAATTATTGAAGGAGCTAATGATTCAAAGAAACTTAGTGAAAAAAAAAGAGAAAATTTGTTTGAAATAATCAAAAATAACGCGCTTTCATATGGAGTGGCATTTTCGGACGAAAAAGAAATAGATGATTTAAATATTTTGAATGCAACTTATCTTGCGATGAAACGTGCTGTAAGTAGGCTTAAAATTAAACCCGATATTATTTTAGTAGATGGAAACAGAGTTCCGGATTTTGGCATTTTTGCTAAACCGATTATAAAGGGAGATGCAAGTTCGATGTCAATAGCTTGTGCTTCGATTTTAGCCAAAGTTACGCGTGACCGATATATGAAAGAGCTTGACAAACAATATCCCGCTTATGGGTTTGAAAAACATAAAGGGTATGGGACAAAATTTCATATAGAAAAATTAAAAAAATATGGTTATTCGCCAATTCATAGAAAAAGTTTTTTAAAAAATATAATAGGATGAAAAAATATGGAACAAAGAGAAAAAGGAATTTTAGGAGAAAAAGTGGCAAAAGTTTATGCCCAGCGACATGGAATGGAATTTTTGGAAAGCAATTATCACAGCAGGTATGGTGAAGTGGACTTAATATTTAAAGACAGAAATGATGTTTTGGCTTTTATAGAAGTAAAATTACGAAATGATGGTTCTTTAATAAGCGGAATAGAAGCAGTCGGAAAGAGAAAAAGAAGTAGGATAATAAAAACCGCATGTGATTATATACAAAAGAATAACATCGAGATGCAACCGAGATTTGATGTTGCGGAAATTAAGTGTAATAATAAAAAAAGACCCGTAAGAATAAACTATATAAGAAATGCGTTTGGGCTGGAGGGGTTGAATGAAATTTTTTGATTTGCACTGTGATACACTGTATGAGATACATAAAAAAAATCAAGAATTTTTTGAAAATAAATGCCATGTTTCACTTAAGAGAGCTGATAAAATTGAAAATTATATAGGCTGTTTTGCATTTTGGATGCCTGATAAATACAGAGGTAGAAGTGCGGTTGAATTTTTTGACAGTTTATATGAAAAGTTTAAAGAAGAAAAAAAGAAAAACGATAATTTATTAAAAATAATAGAAGATTCACAAAGCATAAAAAATATATCGAATAATAAAGTAGGAGTACTTTTAGGAATTGAAGGCTGTTCGGTATTAAATGGAGATTTGAATAAGATTAAATTTTTTTATGATTTGGGGATAAGGATTATAACGCTTACTTGGAATGGCGCTAACGAAATAGGGGACGGAAATGCAGTGGAAAATCCAAAAGGGATAACTGAATTTGGTATTAAAGCTGTAAAGGAAATGGAGAAAAACAAAATTATAGTTGATATTTCACATGCAAGCAAAGAGCTTTTTTATGATGTGGCTGAATTATCTAAAAGACCATTTATTGCAACTCACTCTAATGCTTATAGTGTTTGTAAACATAAAAGAAATCTTACAGACGAGCAGTTTAAGATTATAAAAGAGAAAAAAGGATTAGTCGGCGTTACTTTCTGTAAAGATTTTTTAAATTCCGGTAAAGATGCAAAGGTATCAGACATAATGAAACATATTGAACATTTTCTTTCTTTGGGAGGAGAGAAAACGTTGGGGATTGGCAGTGACTTTGATGGAACCGATATTCCGGATGAGATTAAAGGTATACAATCTATAGAGGTTCTTTATGAATACTTACTAAGACATAACTATAATGAAGAATTAGTAAATAGAATCTTTTATGGTAATTCCTATGAATTTTTTAAAAATATGCTTTAATCAAATTAGACTTCTTGCAAAATCAACCTGAAAAACGAAAAAGCTGATGGTTTTTATAAATAGGCTCTTATAAATTGCATTTTTTCTATTTTAGAGTCATCCATAATCCAACATTCTGCCTTTTATTTATGAATATGTTTTGATTTCGCAGGAGTTATATTATAAAAAATGAAGTAAAAATATTGATATAGAAATTAAAAAATCAAAAGGAATGAAAGCAATGTCAATCTATGCGATAGCTGATTTGCATTTATCGCTTGGAGTACAAAAACCAATGGACGTATTCAAGGGATGGGATAATTATGTCAAAAAATTGCAATTAAATTGGGAAAAAACAGTAAAGGATTCTGACACAGTTGTTATCGCCGGGGATATTTCATGGGCACTTAAATTAGAAGAGTCTCAAGAAGATTTTAAATTTATAGACGTTTTGCCGGGGAAAAAAATAATTTTAAAAGGAAATCACGATTATTGGTGGTCGAGCGTAAAAAAGATAACAGAATTTTTTGAAAGCAGGGGGATAAAATCAATTTCTTTGTTACATAATTCTGCAATCTCAGTTGAAAATGTATGCATATGTGGAACTAGGGGATGGCTATATAATTCTGAAACAGAAAATGATAAAAAAGTTTTGATGCGAGAGGCGGGAAGACTTGAAAGGTCTATAGATATTGCTATAAAACAAGGTTTAGAACCAATAGTGTTTTTGCATTATCCACCTATTTACGGAGAAAGGGAGTCTAGTGAAATTATAAATATTCTAGTTGAAAGAAATATAAAAAAATGTTATTATGGACATATTCATGGTGGAAAATTTTCTACAAAATTAAAAACAGGGTTATACAAAGGAGTGAGCTTGGAACTTATAGCGTGTGATTATTTGGATTTTTGCCCAAAGCTTATTAAGGAGTAAGGGGAAAATGATTAATCGTTTGAAACAATAGATTAGAAAAATTGGGGAATTAAAATAAAAAAGCAATAAAAAGAAAAAACAAAATAATAAATAAAATACAAATCCAGATAAGACATAAATAAAAAATGAAAAAATAAGAAATATAAGATAATAAAATTATAAAAAATTGCAAGAAAGGGATGTTTTTATAAATGAATTTAAAATCGTCAAATAAAATTTCCGCAAATGAATATGAATTAGAGATAGAGATTTCTGCGGATGTTTTTAATAAAGAAATAGATAAAGTCTATAAAAGAGATATAAAAAAAATTAATGTGCCGGGATTCAGAAAAGGAAAAGCTCCACGTCCGTTTGTCGAAAAATATTATGGGGAAGGTGTTTTTTATGAAGATGCGATAAAAGGGCTTTATCCTAAAGCAATTGAAGACGCAATAAAGGAGATAAATATTAATTTAGTAGATGTAACTAAATTTGACATACTTACTTCAAATAAAAAAGAAGGTCTTGTTTTTAAGGTAATTGTTGTTGCAGAACCTGAAATTAAGTTAGGAAATTATAAAGGAATTCAAGTTGAAAAGTTAAATCTTGAGGTTACGCAGGAAGATATCGATAAAGAAATTGAAGAAGTCAGAGTACGGAATGGGAGGCTTGTTACAGTAGAGTCCAGACCAGCTCAAATGGGAGATATCGTTACGATAGATTTTGAAGGATTTATTGAAGGTAAGCCTTTTGAGGGAGGAAAAGCGGAAAATTTACCAATTGAACTTGGGAAAAAACAATTTATTGAAGGCTTTGAGGAGCAGATTGTGGGACATAACTCAAATGAAGTTTTTGAAATAAATGTGACGTTCCCAGAGGAATATCACAACGAGAAATATGCAGGCAAGCCTGCAACATTTAAAATTAATTTACACGAAATAAAAGAAAGAGAACTTCCTGATTTAGATGACGAATTTGTAAAGGATATAAGTGAGTTTGATACTTTAGATGAATACAAAGAAGATTTAAAGAAGAGCCTAAAGGTGAAAAAAGAGGAGCAAAATAAATCAAAAAGAGAAGAAGAGATAGAAGAAAAACTTGCTAAATTAGTAGAAGCGGACATTCCTGATGTTATGATTCAGAAAAAAATTGATGAACTTATTAAAAATTTAGATAATGATTTGAGGTCTCAAGGTTTAGGAGTACAAGATTACGTTAAGTTTGCCGGATTAAGTATAGATAAAATAAGAGAGCAGTTTCATCCTACCGCAGAAAGGCAAGTTAAATTTAATTTAGCTATTAAGAAAATAATAGAAGAAGAAAAATTTGCTTGTACAGATGAAGAAATTGAATCTGAATATAAAAAGATGGGAGAAATTTATAAAGTACAGCCTGAAAAAGTTAAAGAAGTCATATCAAAAGAAGAAGTTGAGGAAGTTATAAACAGGAGAAAAGCGGTTGAGATAGTTGAAAATAATGTGGTTGTAATCTAAAATACAAAAGGACGATAAATGACATAATAAATTTAAACAGAGATTGTCATTTTTTGATTAAGTCGTAATTTCATTAATAGTTTTTCTTATATTTTTCTTATATGGTATTTTTTGTGTAAGCATAGAAGATAAAATATAAAAAGAGAAAAAATTATATTTGATAAAATGGTGTGGGAAAATTTATTTTATAGTAATAAAATTACAATAATTTTACTGTTTTTTGGCGCAAAGTTTATAGTTTGATGTTTTTTATTTACTATCAAATAAACTATATTTTACGGAGGTTATTGGAATGAGCTTAGTACCTTATGTTGTAGAACAGACCAATCGTGGTGAAAGGTCTTATGATATTTTTTCAAGGCTTTTAAATGATAGAATCGTTATGTTACATGATGAGGTAAACAGTACAACTGCCAGTTTGGTAGTTGCCCAGCTTTTATATTTGGAAGGACAGGATGCGTCAAAAGATATTAATCTTTATATAAACAGTCCGGGCGGTTCGGTTACGGATGGTTTTGCTATTTATGATACAATGCAATATATAAAATGTGATGTATCGACAATATGTATGGGTTTGGCGGCAAGTATGGGGGCATTTCTTCTTGCGGCAGGAGCTAAAGGTAAAAGATTTGCATTAACTAACAGCGAGATAATGATACATCAGCCTCTGGGAAGAGTACAAGGGCAAGCTACCGATATGAGAATTCATACCGAAAATATCTTAAAAACAAAGGAAAGGCTGAACAAAATATTGGCGGAAAGAACAGGGCAGCCTCTTGAAAAGATAGAAACAGATACAGAGAGAGACAATTTTATGATTGCTCAGGAAGCATTGGAATATGGGTTGGTAGATAAGGTGATAGATAAAAGAGCAGATAAGTAGAATTGAGGTGATTTTGTGAATTCAGATCGAGGAAACAAGGACAGAGAACTTTGCTGTTCATTTTGCGGAAAACCTCAGGAACAGGCAAAAAAGTTGATTGCCGGTCCAGGGGTGTGTATATGTGATGAGTGCATCGAGTTATGTGCTTCAATTTTAGAAAGTGGCAACAGTGAAGGAGATTCGCAGAAAGCTAAAAATACCGGAAATAAGACAGGAGAAAAAAGGGAAGACTCAGGGGAAAAAATTTTGCCTAAGCCACATGAAATAAAAGAATATTTAGACCAATATGTAATAGGTCAAGATTCGGCAAAATCGGCACTTTGCGTCGCTGTTTATAATCATTATAAACGAATTTATTTTGGTAAAAGCAACGACAATGAAGATGTGGAAATAACAAAAAGTAATGTTCTTCTTTTGGGACCGACAGGAGTCGGAAAGACGTTGCTTGCTCAAACTTTAGCAAAAAAACTTGATGTTCCGTTTGCGATTGCTGATGCTACGACTCTTACCGAGGCGGGTTATGTTGGTGAAGATGTCGAAAATATTCTTTTACGTTTGATACAAGTTGCTGATTTTGATGTTGAGAAAGCCGAACATGGAATAATATATGTGGATGAAATAGATAAAATCGCAAGAAAATCCGAAAATGCTTCGATTACTCGGGACGTGAGCGGAGAAGGAGTACAGCAGGCTCTTCTTAAAATTTTAGAAGGCACAATTTCCAGTGTTCCTCCAAAGGGAGGAAGAAAACATCCTCAGCAAGAATTTATACAAATTAATACTTCCAATATATTATTTATATGTGGAGGTGCGTTTGATGGGCTTGAAAAGATTATTGAAAAGAGAGTAGGGTCATCTTCTATGGGCTTTGAAGCCAAAGTTATGGACCGTAAGGAGCTTGATACAACCGATTGGATGAGTAAAGCTGTGCCACATGACCTTGTTAAATTTGGATTAATCCCGGAGCTTGTTGGGCGCTTGCCGGTTATCACAGCATTAAATGGTCTGGATGAGGAGGCTTTGGTTAGAATACTTACAGAGCCGAAAAATTCTTTACTAAAACAATATAAAAGGCTTTTTGCTCTCGACAATGTTGAACTTGAATTTACACAGGAAGCCTTAAGAGCGATAGCGAAAGAAGCCATTGAACGTCATACGGGAGCACGTGGATTGAGAGCAATTATGGAAGAAATTCTCCAGAAGATTATGTTTGATGTTCCCTCTGATTACAAAATAGCCAAGGTGGTTATCAATGAAGATGTTGTAAAGGGGAAAGGAGAACCGGAGATAGAATTGGATGAAAATAGAAAACCTACGTTTATTTCTATAAAAACCAAAAAAAATAAAGAAAAGTTAAATAATAACAGTGATGCTTCATAGAAAGTTGGTTTGACTTATTGAGGTCATATTTTAAAGTTTTGGAAAGGAGGGAAATTTATTGGAATATGATAAAAATTTACCATTAATACCAATTTGTGGTTTTGTTTTATTTCCCGGGATAAGTTTTAATTTTGATTTATCAAGAAAAAAGTCTATGTTAGCTGCTGAAGAAGCAATGAATACGGGACAAAAAATTTTTATTGTGACTCAAAAAGATTTATTGGAAGAAAATCCTACACTGGATGGATTGTATAAAATCGGAGTAATTGCAGAGATAAAGCATATTATTCGCCAAAATGGAAATTCTTCAATGAGAATTTTAGTAGAAGGAGTTACTCGCGCAAAGATTTTAGACTGCTTTGATAATGGGCAATTTATCAGTGTAAATGCAGAAGTTTGTGAAGAAGCTGACGTTGAAGAAAGCCCTGAAATTGTTGCCTTAAGCAGAAAAGCGAAAGAATTATTTGAAATATATTTAAAATTTGCACCGAAATCTCCTCCGGATTTGGTTATAAAATTGAAATATATGAAAAAAATCGAAAAAATTGCGGACTACATATCTTCGAATATTGTTTTGGATATAGATAAAAAACAAGAACTTCTAGAAGAATTGAATATTGAAAAAAGAATGATGTTACTTTTAGACATATTGGCATTTGAGATTGAAATTTTAGAAACAGAAGAAAAAATAGCATTTGAATTGAAAAATAATATTGATAAAAGTCAGCACGATTATATCTTGAAAGAACAAATAAAAGCTATAGCTCAAGAACTTGGAGAGGGAGACGACCCGCATACAGAGGCTATGCGTTATAAAGATAAGCTGAAAAAACTTAAATTAGATAAAGATATCCTTGAAAAATTGCTAAAAGAGTGCGATAGGTTTTCTAAAATTCCCATAGGTTCCAGTGAATCTAATGTAAGCAGAAGTTATATAGAAATGTGTATTTCTTTGCCGTGGAATAAAAGGACAAAGGATAAAATTGATTTAAAAAAAGCAAAAAAACTTTTAGATAAACATCACTATGGCCTTAAAGAAGTAAAAGATAAAATAATGGAGATTTTAGCGGTCAGGAAACTATCAAAAGCATCCAAAGGTCAAATAATTTGTTTAGTGGGACCTCCGGGAGTAGGAAAAACTTCAATAGCTAAATCCATAGCAGAGACGATGGGGAGAAAATATCAAAGAATATCTTTGGGCGGAGTTCGAGATGAGGCAGAAATTCGTGGACACAGAAGAACTTATGTTGGCTCTATGCCGGGAAGAATAATTTCCGCAATAAAACAGAGTGGGGTAAAAAATCCTTTAATTTTATTAGATGAAATAGACAAAATGTCTCAAGATTATACAGGAGATCCGGCATCTGCACTGTTGGAAGCACTTGATTCGGAGCAAAATAATACGTTTTTTGACCATTATATAGATTTACCTTTTGATTTAAGTGAAGTTTTATTCATAACGACTGCTAATGACCAATCTGAAATTCCTGAACCACTTTTGGATAGGATGGAGACTATAAATTTATATAGTTATACACATCAAGAAAAATTTTATATAGCTAAAAACTATCTTATTCCGAAACTTTTTGAAAAAAACGGATTGAATAAAAATGAATTCGGGATAGAAGATGAAGCGTTACATTTTTTAATTAGCAAATATGTAAAAGAGGCAGGAGTTAGAGAGCTTGAAAGGACACTTTCTTCACTTATGGGAAAGGTCGCATTTGAGATTGTTTCCGATAATAAAAAATCCGTTCATGCAGATATTAGCGTTGTGAAAAAAATGCTTGGACCTGAAAAATATAAAGACAGCAAGAAATATGAATCAAGTGAAGTAGGAGTTGCAAATGGTTTGGCGTGGACTTCCGTCGGTGGAGAGACTATGCCCATAGAGGTTTCGCTTATGAAAGGGAAGGGCGAGCTTCAGATAACAGGGTCTTTGGGAGATGTAATGAAAGAATCAGCGGAAATTGCAGTGAGTTATATCAGAAGCAATGCAGATAAATTGGGGATAAAGCGTGATTTTTATGATAAAACGGATATACATATTCATGCTCCCGAGGGAGCAGTTCCGAAAGATGGCCCGTCTGCGGGGGTAACCATGACTACTGCATTAGTTTCAGCACTTAGTGGGGTACCTGTAAGACAAAATTTAGCAATGACTGGAGAAATCACATTAAAAGGAAAAGTTTTAGCCATAGGAGGGCTTAAGGAAAAAACTATGGCAGCTTATCGAGAAGGACTGAAATCTGTGATAATTCCTTCAGAAAATGAGAGTGATTTACAAAAAATAGATGATGAAGTCAAAAAAACTCTTGAATTTATTATGGTGGACGATTTAAACTCTGTTTTCAAGCATTCTTTTGACCCTGATTCTAAATTGAAGCAAAAACGAAAAAAGAGCATTTTATCTATTGATAAGGTGACTGGCAGTGAAGTTTTAACTTCTGTAAATTGTTAATGATGAAAGGGCTGAATATGTGCTGAACTTTCAAGCTGCGAAATTTGAATTTTGCGTCGGCGAACCTCAACAGCTTCCGATTTCTGATTGTGTTGAAATAGTATTTTCAGGTCGGTCGAATGTAGGAAAATCCTCTTTTATAAATAAAATTTTAAATAGAAAATCGTTGGCGAGAGTTGGTAAAAGACCGGGAAAAACTGTAACTATAAATTTTTACAAATTAGAGAAATTAAGACTGGTTGATATGCCAGGGTATGGCTATGCAAAAGTTGCTTTTTCGGAAAAAATTCGATGGGCAGGGCTTGTAGAGAAATATTTTAATTCCGGTAGAAAAATTATATTGGTTTTACAAATTGTGGATTTAAGGCATCCTTTGTCGAAACAAGATATAGACATGATAAATTATTTAACTATTAGGGAAATTCCGTTTATTATAGTTGCAACAAAGGCAGATAAACTTAATAAATCAGAAAGGATAACGAGAGAATCCGAATTGAAAAAAGAGATAGAGAGATTTGGGAATATTGAGGTAGTAATTTTTTCGTCTGTAACAGGAGAGGGCTCGGATAAAATAAGAAGTATTATAGATGAAACGGTAATATAAAGAGCATTATGGTCAGACAAATTAAGGAAAGTATTCTTTGCAGATATAAATTTTTATATTTTGTTTACACAATAATTTTAAAATTTTTCGCTTTTATTTATGAAGTATGATCGATGCTTCTAAAACTTTGTAATTTTATTTTCTAAGTCTAATTTATTTGTGAATTTTCAAAAAATTTAATAGACTTCCTGCAAAATCAATTGGGGTTAACAGTTTATACACTTTAGAGGTTCCATTTTTTGGAATAAATGCGCTTTGATTTCGCAGGAAGTTTAATATAGTCAATTTTTTAATTAACATTAATCTATATAGGGAACACCTTGCAAAGAATATCTATAGAATTTAAATAAGATTTATAGATATTTTTTTGGATATATTAATAATAAAATTATTTGAAATAAATATTCATATAAAAATGTTACACAAATTTATTGAGAAATTTAGCAATGTATTCGTTGGTAATTGTTTATGTTGCGGTGCTGTATTGTATATAAATTAAACAAAAACTTTAAAAATTCAAATAGCTATTTTTTCAGCCACGAACGTTTTATAGCATCCGAGATACAACGACTTTATCATAAGGTTGTTAGTGTGTGTACAAGTTTATAAGTGTAAATATAAAAGTATTTTTAAATAAGAAGGTATATAAACAAGAAAGCATGCCAATAATAACTATTGGAGGTGCATTTCATGAAAACAATTCAAGATGGACAAATAGAGAAATTACCCAAAGGAAAAGGGTTTTATATCACTTTATCAGTTTGCCTGGTGGCTATTTTTGCGGCTGGATGGTCAGCTTATCGTAATATTAAGGAGCTTTCCGAATCTTCAAAAAGTGAGCAACAAGAACAGCTCGGCTCTAAGAACCAAAATATTGTACATCGCAGTACAAAAAGTGAAGAAGTCTCAAACAATGAAACGGTTGAAAAAGATAATTTTAGCAAAAATGAAAATAAAGCAAGCTCATATATTCCTAAAAATAATAACATAGCCGTTGATGAAGCCGAAGAGGATGATGAAGAGGACGTTCAATCTGTTTTATCCGATGGTACGGAAAACCTCATAATTTATCCTTCGAATAACTCTGTAATAAAAGAGTTTAGTGACGGGAAACCTATTTATTCAAAGACATTAGGTGACTGGCGAGTGCATGATGGTATAGACCTGAAAGCCGATAAAGGAAGCATGGTCAAAGCTATCACAAGTGGAACAGTTAAAGATGTTTATAATGATCCGTCTTATGGAATGACCATAGTGATTCAGCATGACCCGGGTTTTGTAGCGTATTATTCGGGACTTGGGAATACAACACTTGTAAAAAAAGATGATAAAGTTAATCCCGGAGATGACATCGGCTCAATAAATGATGTGCCTATAGAGATATCAGAAGGACCGCATCTTCACTTGATGATAAACCAAGACGGCAAATTTATTGATCCTATACTTATACTGGAGAAAGATTCCGAGTAAAAAGTTCGTAGTAAATAGATGTTTTTAAGATATGATAAAAATATACAGATTAAGTTATGCTTTATGTATTAGAACTACTGCAAAATCAAAAAAATATCGAGTTACGGACGAATCAAAATGGAAAAAACTTTGTAGTGTTTAAAATTGATTTTGCAGAAAGAGTTTACTGTGTCTTTCAGAACTTTACCTTAAAAAGACATATTTCTGCTTGTTACAATTTTTTAGATCTTTTAAGTGTATCATATTTTAAACTTTTCAAGTTTGCTTAATTATGTTATCTTGATGATAACAATTCAAAAAATCAGAAATTTTTTGTACTGCTTCTTTCAATATTTCAATTCTCGGTAAATACACTATTCGGAAATGATCCGGGACTGGCCAATTAAATCCGCCTCCATGTACCATTAAAATCTTTTTTTCACGGAGTAAATCCAGTACGAATTTTTCATCATTTGTGATATTGAATTTTTTTATATCTATTTTAGGGAACATATAAAAGGCAGCTTTAGGCTTTACGCAACTGATTCCCGGTATATCGGTTAAAGCATTATAAATATATTCTCTTTGGTCATAAATTCGTCCTCCGGGTACGATATAATTATTCACACTTTGATATCCTCCTAGTGCTGTCTGGACAATAGATTGTGCCGGAACATTTGAGCAAAGCCGCATATTGGAAAGCATTTTGATTCCTTCAATATAATCTTCGGCTATTTTTTTATTTCCACTCAAAATCATCCAACCAATCCTAAATCCTGCTATCATATGTGATTTAGAAAGCCCACTGAAAGTAACACAAAATAAATCTGAAGCTAAAGATGCAATAGAAATATGCTTTTCTCCATCCATAATTAATCTATCATAAATTTCATCAGAAAAAATTATAAGTTGATTTTCTCTGGCAATGTCAATTATCCCTTGTAAAATTTCTTTAGGGTAGAGGGCTCCTGTGGGATTGTTTGGATTAATAATGACAATTGCTTTCGTTCTGGGTGTAACTTTTCTTTTAATATCATCTAAGCTGGGATACCAATTTTCCTGTTCATCACATATATAATGGACGGCTTTACCTCCTGCAAGAGTAACACAGGCGGTCCATAACGGATAGTCGGGAGAAGGTATTAAAATTTCATCTCCATTATTAAGCAGAGCCGACATGCACAAATTAATAAGTTCACTTACCCCATTGCCAGTATATATATCTTCCAGCGAAACATTAGGTATATTTTTCAGCTGTGCGTACTGCATGATTGCTTTCCTGGTAGAAAACAATCCATTTGCCGGGGAGTATCCCTCACATTCAGCTAATTGCTGCTGCATATCATAAATTACTTCATCTGAAGCACGAAAACCAAATGGAGCCGGATTCCCTATGTTAAGTTTTAAAATTTGAGTTCCTTCTCTTTCCATTTTATATGCTTCTTCTAAAACAGGTCCTCTAACGTCGTATAAAACGTTATCAAGTTTGGATGATTTTTTAAATGTAACTGGTTTACTTTCTTTTATAATTAATTTTTCATTGATTTCTCCATTTTTGCTTATTTCAGTTTGACAGTAATCTTTTATATTTTTATACTTTCCTTCTCTTAGCCAAATTTTATTGACTTTCAAAATATCCGCAATAACCTTAAGATATTCAGAATCTCTGGGAGGAATAGTTTTTCCGTTTATATAGCGGCTTAGATTGCTCGAATCAATTTTAATGTTTCGGTTTTGCAGCTCTTTAAGTAAGTCTTGCCTATTTATCCCTTGTCTGTCCATCTCTAAGTTTAATCTATCTGCAAAAGTTTCTATTATCATTTTTATTCCTCCAATATTTTAAAAGCTTAAATTTCATATATTGCAAATACTGTATATTTTACATATTACACTGTTGAAATTTTTTGTCAATGATTAAACTCAAGAGATTAAAATGCAATTATTGCAAAAGAAACACCGCATAATAGACGTTAATAATCTCCGAAATGCAAAAATAAATAGTGAGAGAAAAAATTTCCTACTTTTTACCATAATTATGCTGTAATGGCAAACAAAATTAAGCTGACAGAGGGCGTGTTCACGAAGGGTAAACTAAAGGCATGAAAATAGAAATAGAAAATTATAAAAAAATTGAACAGATGTTTTCCAAACAAAAAAGTAAGCTCAAAATAAGTAATTTGGAGGTGATTAATACCCTTTTATACATTTTAGAAAAAGGTAAAAAACTTTTAAAAATACTGGTAAAGACCAAAAAGAAAAAATTTTTTCTTATGGACAAAGCTTATGAAGGAGATGAAA